>NZ_JBKOOL010000015.1:0-59816 GCF_046764065.1 Nocardia sp. NPDC002869 | reverse complement strand
TCGGGTAGTGGTTCGGGCTCGGGTAGTGGCTCGGGTAGTGGTTCGGGTTCCGGTAGTGGTTCGGGCTCGGGTAGTGGTTCGGGTTCCGGTAGTGGCTCGGGTAGTGGTTCGGGTTCCGGTAGTGGTTCGGGCTCGGGTAGTGGTTCGGGTTCCGGTAGTGGCTCGGGCTCGGGTAGTGGCTCGGGTTCCGGTAGTGGTTCGGGTTCCGGTAGTGGCTCGGGTAGTGGCTCGGGTTCCGGTAGTGGCTCGGGCTCGGGTAGTGGCTCGGGTTCCGGTTCTGGTAGTCGTTCCGGCTCTGGCAGTGGCTCAGGCTCTGGTTCCGGCTCGGGACTGAGCAATAAGAGCAAGATGAAGTGGGCGGCCGGCGGCGTTGCAGCGCTTGGTGTCGGCGGTTACCTGCTTACCCAGCAGGGCTCCGAGGGCGAGACTCCCGGGGTGGAGACTCCCAGGGCAAAAGAGACTCCTGACATTCCTGGTGCGGGCGACAAGCCGACTACTCCCACCACTCCGACGGTGCCGACTACTCCGACGGTGCCGACGACTCCGACGGTGCCGACTACTCCGACGGTGCCGACTACTCCGACGGTGCCGACTACTCCGACGGTGCCGACGACTCCGACGGTGCCGACTACTCCGACCACGCCCACTACTCCAACCACTCCGACCACCCCCGGCGACCGCTCCAACTCGGGTTTGTTCGGACCGGACGGCCTCGGATCGGGTGCACTCTCCGCAGACGAACTCGGTTCGGGTGATAGAAAATCGGGCGGCACCGGCACCGGCACCGGCACCGGCACCGGCACCGGCACTGGTGGCGGGACCGGCGGTGGCACTGGTGGCGGGACCGGCGGTGGCACTGGTGGCGGGACCGGCGGCGGGACCGGCGGCGGGACCGGCGGCGGCATGGGTGGCCTCGAGAGCATTCTCCCTCTCATGGGTTTGATGGGGTCTGGTCTCCTCGGAGACCAAGGCGACAGCGGTGAGGAGGACGAATCCGATGAGGACGAGTCCGATGAACCACCGGCTTCCGCCCCTGCCCCCAGCCCGGGACCGGCTGTTCCTCCCGGTGAAGGCCAGCCTCCGGGTGAGGGTCAGCCGCCTGGGGAAGGCCAGCCTCCGGGCGAAGGTCAGCCGCCCGCCGAGGGTGAGCCTCCAGCGGAAGGTCAGCCGCCTGGGGAGGGTGAGCCTCCGGCGGAGGGTGAGCCTCCGGGTGAGGGTCAGCCGCCTGGGGAAGGTCAGCCGCCGGGCGGGGGCGGGCCTCCGGCGAACGGTGAGCCTCCCGCGGAAGGTGAGCCACCCGCGGAAGGTGAGCCACCGGCCGAGGGCGAAGCTCCCGCGGAAGGTGAATCGACCGAGGACGAGCCCGGCACCAGCTCGGGGCAAGGACTGTAGGAGAAGCCCTGTGCCGGATCCACCTTCGGCGCCTGTCGGTGCCGACTCGCTGCTCGTCACGTCATGAGCGGCGGAGATCGGCGGAACGACTGTGGCCGCGTGTGTCCGGAGCAGGGCGGGCGGCGCCACCGGAAGCAGGCCGGTGGCGGCGCCGTGCGGTCGGTCGGCGGCCGACCCGGTGTTGCGCTGGCACCGTGCGGCGGCTGTTTCGGCGGAGGTGCCGGCAGCGCAACCGGCACGCGTTACGCGTCGACCGGTGAAACGGCAGTCGTCTGGCACAGAGGCGGTCGGCGATTTCTTGTCACCGTGATCTCCGAACTCGGACGGACAGGGCCTCGACCGTCGCTCGCCTGCGTATCGCGACGAAGAGGTGCGCGGGCTCCACGACCGCTCCCGGTGGACCGGTCAGCGGCGGCGTCCGGCGCAGGGTGCGGCCTTGGCGGACTTCGCCTGATCGACCTCGTCGTCGGTGAGCGCGCGGACCGGGAGTTCCTGGCGGGCCACATTGTCGGCGCGAATCCCGTTGAGCGTGATGGCCATATAGCGCCGCCAGATCTCGGGGTTGATGGGTTTGGCGAATTCGGCCAGGCCGTCGACCATATGGATCATCGCGAAGAGATCCGACGGTTCGATATCGGGCTGTAGTACGCCGGCCTCGCGGGCCCGGCCGACGATCGCGGCGACGGCGGGTTTGATCCGGTCGCGCAGGCCGTGGAAACGTTCGGTGTCGAGGTCGAGTTCGAGGATGACCTCGCTGAATCCGCGGTTGACGGCCAGATGCCGGCAGGCGTATTCGACGAACTGGACCAAGCCGAGCCAGGGGTCGGGGTCACGCAGGGCGGCCTCGGCATGGTCGGCGAACGCACCGAGGCTGTGCTCGAAGACCTCGGCGATGAGTTCCTTCTTGTTGGCGAAGCGGCGGTAGACCGTGCCCACGCCCACACCCGCCCGCTCGGCGACATCGTCGAGGGTGATCTCCAACCCGCGATCGGCGAACAGTTCACGGGCCGCCTCGACGATACGTTGCTGATTGCGTGCGGCGTCGGCGCGCAGACGCCGGGGTGCGCGCAGGGTCGTGGCGTGTTTCACACCGTGATTCTATCAACGCCGCGATTAAGCGGAGTCGCCTTCTCCGTTATTGTGTTGGCTTGTTCATACAAGCGGAGGTCGGGGGTTCGACGATGCGAGCAGGCAGTGGGTGATCACCGGCTACGCTCTCGCGTTCGGCAGCCTGCTGCTGCTCGGTGGTCGCCTCAGCGACCTGTTCGGGCGGCGTAACACCTTCATCGTCGCCTGATCGGCTTCTCGGTGGCCTCCGCCGTCGGCGGCGCGGCGGCCAACTTCGACATGCTGGTGGCGGCCCGGGTCGGCCAGGGTGTATTCGGCGCGCTGCTCGCACCGGCCGCGCTGTCGCTGCTCACCGTGACCTTCACCGAGCCGTCGGAACGGGCCGAGGCGTTCGGAATCTTCGGCGCGGTCGCCGGCACCGGCGGCGCCATCGGCCTGCTGCTCGGCGGTGCCCTCCCCGAATGGGCCTCGTGGCGCTGGGTGATGTTCGTGAACCTGGCGTTCGCGGCGGTCGCGCTGGTCGGCGCGGTACTGCTGCTGGCCCGCCATGCGGTGGGTTGCGGCCCAGGCTCGATATCCCGGGTACCGCCCTGGTCACCGCCGCGCTGTTCAGCGTTGTCTACGGTTTCTCCCACGCCGAAAGCGACGGGTGGACGAACTCGGTCACTTCGGCGTTCCTCATCGGCGGCGCGGCACTGCTGGCGGTGTTCGTCTGGCCGGAGACCCGGGTGGTCCATCCGCTGCTGCCGCTGCGCATCGTGCTGGACCGCACCCGTGGCGGCGCCTACCCCGCGACAGAACCGCCCGCCTCCGCGATATGCGGAGGCGGGCGGTGGTGTATAGACCGACCGGCGGCGTTATCCCGTGATCAGCCGGCCGGACGGGTCGCCCGGCGGGACCGGCGCCCGGCGCGCGCGGGATCGCTGTGCGGGGTGCGCGCGCTGCTCGTCCGAGCCGGACCGCCGGACTGCCCGGCGCCCTGCTCCGGCTGCCGCCGCGTCGGCGCGGCGGACTGCCGGGCGCTGTGACCCGCCGCGGTGGCCCGGGCCCCGGACCGTCCCGCGGCATTTCCCCGCCGCCCGGCGGATCCGCGCGCACCCGCGTGTTCGGCGGCGCCGGAGCGTTCACCCTGGCGCGACCGTTTGGCGGTGTTCTCCGCGCGGCCGCGCTCCCCACCCCGCGGGGTGGTCGTATCGCGCGCATCGGAGGGCACCGCTTCGGCATGCCCACCGGCGCCCCGGCGGCCGCGCGATCCGCGCCGGCCGTTGCGGGTTCCGCCGGTGGTCCCGCGTGGGGTGCCCGGCTCGGCTGCGGTGGGTGCCGGGTAGCCGGCGACGGGTTCGATGAGACCCGAGCCGTCCGACAGATCGGCGATGATCGGGGAATCGACGGTCACCGGGCGCGGGCGCGCCTCGATCCCGGCCTTGCGCAGCAGTGCCGCCACATCCTTGCGCTGCTCGGGCAGTACCAGCGTCACCACCGTGCCCTCGGTGCCCGCGCGGGCCGTGCGGCCGGACCGGTGCAGGTATGCCTTGTGTTCGGCGGGCGGATCGACGTGCACCACCAGTTCGAGATCGTCGACGTGGATACCGCGTGCGGCGATATCCGTCGCGACCATGACCTTGGCGGTACCCGCGGCGAAGGCGGCGAGGTTGCGGTCACGCGCCGGCTGGGAGAGGTTGCCGTGCAGATCGACGGCGGCGATACCCGCGCGGGTGAGTTCCCCCGCGAGCCGGCGGGCGTGATGTTTGGTGCGCATGAACAGGATGCGGCGACCACTGCCCGCGGCGAGCGCGCGCACGAGGTCCTTCTTCGCCGCCGCCCCGTCGACCTCGAAGATGTGATGGGTCATCTTCGGCGGCGGTGCGGCGGCCTCGTCGACCGAATGCGAGATCGGCGCATGCATGAAACGGTCGACCAGTTTGCCGACGCCGTTGTCCAATGTCGCCGAGAACAGCAGGCGCTGGCCGTCGCGCGAGGTGGCCGTGAGGATCCGGATCACGCCGGGCAGGAAGCCGAGATCGGCCATATGGTCGGCTTCGTCGAGCACCGTGATACGCACGGCGTCCAGCGACAGCGCCCGCTGCTGCATCAGATCCTCGAGCCGGCCGGGGCAGGCGACGACGATATCGACACCCTGTTTGAGGGTTTTGATCTGACGGTTCACCGGCACCCCGCCGAAAACGGTGGTCACCCGCAGGCCACACACCTCCGCCAGCGGAGCGAGGGCCGCGGCGATCTGGGTGGCGAGTTCCCGGGTGGGCGCCAGGATCAGCCCGGTGGGCCGGCCCGGGGTGCGCGCCGCGCCGGCGAGCAGCGCGACCACCGGGATTCCGAACGCCAGGGTTTTACCGCTGCCGGTCTTCCCACGGCCGAGGACATCGCGACCGGCGAGGGTGTCGGGCAGGGAGGCGTTCTGGATCGGGAAGGGTTCGATGATACCGCTCTCCGCGAGTTTCGCGACGATATCGGCCGGGACGCCGAGGTCGGTGAACGTCTGCGCGGCAGCAGTGTTGGCAAGCATGAAGGTATGAGCGCCTTTCGGCATCGGAGGTGATACCGCGACGTCCGTTCGGACCGTCTGTCCGCGCCTACTCGAGGTGGCGGCGTCGCGGGTCCCGACGCGAAATGGCTAACGATCCGCGACGGAGAGTACATGTGTGCGCATCGGGCGCTGGTACTGAAGTGATCCTACCGTACCGCCCGTTTCGTTCCGGACCGGTGACCAACGGCACGGTGTGACGCATCTCCATCCGGCGCCGCGGCCGCATGTCATCCGGTGCGGCGGATCGCCGCGAGCACCGTGTCCACCGAGTGGCCCGCCAGTTCGTCGGAGAGCGGCAGATGTCCGAACAGGGCCCGGAAGTAGATCGGCGCGGCGACCGCGTCGAGTACGAAATCGATATCGGTGCCCGGGTCGATCTCGCCGCGGTCGATCGCGGCGCGCAGGGCGCGGGCCGTGGTCTCGCGGCGCGGGCCGAACACGGTGGACCACAGCTGTTCGCGCAGTCCCGGATCGGCGGCGAGGTCGGCGACCAGGGCGGGCAACACCCGGCCCAGCGAGGTACTGCGCAGGGCGGTCACCAATTCCCGCATGGAGCGGGTCAGATCGGCGCGGAGCTCGCCGGTGTCCGGGGTCGGTTCGAGCCCGAGCAGATCGGCCACCACCGCGGCCACCAGATGTCGTTTGGACGGCCAGCGCCGATAGATCGCCGGGCGATGGATACCGGCGCTCGCGGCGACCTGCCCGATGGTGAGGCCCGTGTAACCCTTGGTGTCGAGCAGGGTTCGCGCGGCCGCCAGGACGGCGATGTCGATCCGTTCGTCGCGGGTGCGTCCCGGCATCAGAACACCGGCCGCGGGACGAGTACGACCTGCCAGCCGTCCGGGTCCGGGAACGCCAGGGCTCCGTGGGCGGCCCAGTAGGGGTTCTCCGTGGGGACCGGTTCGGCGCCGAATTCGCCGAGTCGTCGGACTGTCTCGAACATCCGCGCCTCCGATTCGAAGTACAGCACCAGCAAATTCTCGTTGCTCGGCGCGTCACCGGGGCTGCCGTCGGCGTGGGTGGTGAATTCCAGGTGGTAGCCGGTGCCGGGGAGGCCGAGCATCACCCCGTCGTAGCCGGCGTGATTAGCGAACCGGTAGAGCTCGCGCAAGCCGAGCCCTTCGACGTAGAAGCGGATCACCTCATCGAGCCGGTCGGTGGGGCGGGCGAATCTGACCTGGGCCACCCCCAGGTTGCCGGGCCAGGCGTTGTCAGCGATCACGACGGATAAAAGTACGGTACGTACCGTATCGAATAGCGGTGTAGTGGTCCGCCGGTTTCCGGCGTGGGGTGTGCGGCCGCGGGGTTCATCCGGTCCGGACCGGATGAAAACTCGTAGGTCGCCGCTATTTTCGGAATCCCATGGTCGAGCACCGGAAATTCGAATCACGCACCGGCGGGCAGAACAATCCGGCGCAGCGCTCCAATTCCATCACCCCGCCCGGCGTGGTATATCTCTGCTGCGGCGCCCGGCCGGGCTCCGTCGAGTTACGTCGAAGAAGAGTGTGCGCGTGTCCAATCCAACCGAACCCACTCGCGGGCCGAACCCGCGCTCCCATTCGCCGGCGACCGGCATCACGACTTCCAGGAGTGCCCGGGACGCCGAGCGTGGGGTGATGCTCGTCTCGGGGGCGGGTATCGCGCTGGCCGTCGTCGGATTGGTGGTCACCCTCCTCGTCGGGTCCGGTTCCACGGACGCGGAAGCCGATAGCGCACAGGCGATTACGACGAGCGAGAGTGCGGCACCGCCCGTGGCGCCGGCACCGGCCCCCGCGTCGCTGCCCAAGCGGTACCTGGCCGATATGTCGCCCACCACCGGTACCGCGTATACCGGCACGATATCGGTCAACGGCGTCTCCTACCCGCATTCGATCTATCAGCAGTTCAGCGGCTGCGATACCGAGGTCGGCCACACCTACAACCTGAATCGGGAATGGTCGCGGTTCAGCTCGACTATCGGTATCGCCGACGGCGGCAATTCCCAATCGGTGCTCCAGTTCGAGGTGATCGCCGACGGAAAATCGATCTATTCCTCCGGCAACGTTCCGGTGGGGCAATCGCCGACGGTGGATGTGCCGGTCGCGGGTGTCCAGAACCTGACGATCAGTTTCCTGTTCGTCGGCGGGAATATGGAGAGCTGCAGTCAGGCGGGTAACGGCGTGTGGGGTGACGCGGGGCTCACGAAGTAGGCGACCCGGGTGGCCCGCCCTGTGCGGGTCATCGCAGCCCGGCGGCCGGACGGCTGCCGACCGGGCCCCGGTAGGGGGGAAGCCGGGCCGGGCGCCGACGGTCGCGGGCGGGAATCGGACAGTTCGTTTCGGCGGCCGGCGCTGCGAAACCTGTCTACTATGCGGTGGTCCCCATCGCACCGGGCCGCGGTCGGGCCTATATCGGAGCCGGAGGACCGAGTTGTTGCGCCGGGTTCTTGCCGAGATGCACAGGCGCGGGCATGCGGCCGTAGCCGGTTTCGGGCGTGCCTCCGAGCAACCCCTTCGGAAGACGAGTGATGCTCTCGATCTGGCGGCCGACACGCTGGAAGGCAGCGCACGCGGGATCCCGGGCAGTGGACCCGGACGGCAGGATGACGCTCTGGAGGGGGCGCCCGGCCGGGGCTCGCCGGAATCCATCCCGGGAACCGCGGACCCGGCCCTGATCGTCGCCGATGAACTGCATCGGATCCATCTCTCAGGGGCCCAGGCGATGTGGACCAACTTCCTGCCCCGGTTCATTTCCCTCCGGAAGTTCGAGCAGTGGATCACCGCGCGCGCCGAGGGCCCGCTGCCGCGGCTCGACGCCGGGTCCGGTTGGAACTGCTGGGAGATGATCCTGTGGGTGGCGGCGGACAAGGGCGTGCTGACGCATGCGCAGATCCGGAAACAGTACGCGTCGATCCTGGGCCGGAGAGCGCAGCGGAATCGGCAGCAGGGATTCCTGCCGCAGGACTTTCCGAAGCAGATGCAGAAGGCAATGCTGCCGCACGGAACGCAGGACCTCGACATGAGCGACCCCGACGGCCCGCGGCCCGGCCGCGGCGATCTGCTCGTCTGGCACGGGCTGGGTGAAGGCAACGCTCATACCGCGATGGCGACCGGGCGGCTGATCGGACCGGAGCGGGACCCGGAGGTGTACTCGTTCTGGCCGCCGCCCACCGGGCCGCTGGTGCCCGGGACGGTGACAGACGCGGTACAGATCACCACCGTCAACGCGTTGACGCCTTATGCCGACGGCCAGGGCGTTCCGGCACAACCGATCCGGTACGGCCGAGGTCCCTGGTAGCCGCGGAACGGTGCGGCCGGGTCAGCGCGGGGAGTAGGTCTTGCAGTGGGCCGTGTGGTCGGTGCTACCCGGGCCGACCCGGACCTCGCCGGCGGTGCATTCGAGGTCGGTGTTGTGGGCGCAGTCGGTGCGCTGGCAGGCGCCGACCATGCTGGTGACGGTGTCGAGGCCGCCCTTGGTCGCCAGCGGTATGAAGGTGCCGCAGTCGGCGCTGCCGTTGTGCCCGGTGACGTTGATCGCGTACGCGTGGCATCCGTCGTGGTTGTACGAACAGCTGTTCACTGTGCATTCGCTGACATGCGGCATTTCCATGGTGGTCATATGCTGCGTCCTCCGGAGGTGTTCGGGAGTTTGCTCATGCGGATGTCGCCGTAGACCGGTTGTTGTGGGCCGAAGTTCTCATTATTGCGCTCTGGGCGCGGTTCGTGCGGCGTATTCGAGGGCGGCGGCAGAACGTAGCGAAATGGTTGCCGAAGCGGATGTTCTCTGTTGCCGTTCGATTATGTGAACGGCATTTACTAAAACCTGTTCACAAAATGCGTGTGGTGTGGTTCACTCCTCGGGAGAGAGTTCCTGCGAGGGGGTGCGATACTTCCGCCTTCGCTATGGCCTCCGCAGGACCGCATGTAACAGCTCTACAAGGAGGCACAATGATGCGATACCTCCGCCTTCGCTGCGGCCTCCGCGGACCGCATGTACCGGCTTCATAAGGAGGCATCAATGACCACTGGTCTGTCCCACGACTTCGATTTCACCGATCCCGACCTCTTGGCGGCCCGGCTGCCCATCGAGGAATGGGCCGAACTGCGCCGGACCGCGCCCGTGTGGTGGGTCGATCAGCCGAACGGAGTGAGCGGGTTCGACGACGGCGGCTACTGGGTGGTCAGCAAACTCGAACACATCAAGGAGATCTCGAAGAACTCCGAGGTCTTCTCCACCCACGCCAATACCGCGGTGATCCGCTTCAACGGCGATATCGCCCGCGAGGAGATCGATATCCAGCGCGCGATGCTGGTCAACACCGACCCGCCCGAGCACGACAAACTGCGCCGCATCATCTCCCGCGGCTTCACCCCGCGCGCCGTGCAGAGCCTGCGCGACGCCCTGCACGAGCGGGCCGAGCGGATCGTGCACGAGGCCAAGCGGACCGGTGGCGGCGACTTCGTCCAGCAGGTCGCGTGTGAGTTGCCGCTCCAGGCCATCGCCGAACTGCTCGGGGTACCGCAGGAGGACCGGGGCAAGCTGTTCGAGTGGTCGAACCAGATGATGGGCTACGACGACCCCGAATACGCCGACAGCTACAAGATGGCCAACGCGCAGGTGATGGGGTACGCCTGGAACCTGGCCGAAGAGCGCCGCGGTTGCCCGGCCGACGACATCATCAGCCAGCTGCTCAGCGCCGATATCGACGGCGAGGCGCTCAGTTCGGAGGAATTCGCCTGGTTCGTCATCCTGCTGGCGGTGGCCGGTAACGAAACCACCCGTAATGCCACCACCCACGGTATGAAGGCTTTCGTGGACAACCCGGAACAGTGGGAGCTGTACCGGGCCGAGCGTCCGCGCACCGCACCCGACGAGATCGTGCGCTGGGCCACCCCGGTCATCGCATTCCAGCGGACCACTCTGCAGGACACGGAGATCGGCGGGCAGGCCATCGCCAAGGGGCAGCGGGTGGGCCTGTTCTACGCGTCGGCCAACTTCGACGAGGACCACTTCACCAAGCCGTTCGAATTCGATGTCACCCGCAACCCGAACCCGCACGTCGGCTTCGGCGGCACCGGTACCCACTACTGCGTCGGCGCCAACCTGGCCCGCCTGCAACTGGACCTCATCTTCAACGCCATCGCCGACGTGATGCCGAACCTGCGTCAGGTCGCCGAACCCGTTCGGCTACGGTCGGGTTGGCTGAACGGAATCAAGAACTGGCAGGTCGCATACGAATGACACAACCCGCCCGGCGGGGCCGGATGCCCGCGGTCAGTGACGCGGACATCCGGCGCGTGGCTGTGGAGCTACTGGTCGCACAGGGAGCGGAGGCGCTGACCCTGCGTGCCATCGCGCGGGAACTCGGGATCACCGCGCCCGCCCTCTATCGCTACTACCCGTCGCGCGAGGACCTGCTGGTCGCGTTACGGCGCGATATCTGTATCAGGCTGGCCGAGGACCTCGGGGCGCAGGTGGCCGAACTACCGGACGACGGGGTGGTCCGGTTGTTCGCCATCTGCCGGGCGTTCCGGCGCTGGGCGCTGGCCCACCGCAACGAATTCACCCTGGTGTTCGCCTCGCCGACGGCCGGCGGCCCGGGTACCGTGCGGCGTTTCGACGAAGCGTTCGGGCTCGTGTTCCTGGAAGCCGCGGGCAAGCTGCTCGCGGCCTACGATCTGGCGACCCCGCCGACCGAATCGATTCCCGAGGCGCTGCGTACCGATCTGATCGCGTTCCAGAACGAGCTGCTGGGGCTGCTCGCCGGATCGGAGCAGAAGTTCCCGGCCGAGAAATTCGACCTCGGGGTGGCGTATCTGATGATGACGGTCTGGGTCCGGCTCTACGGCCACGTCACGCTGGAAGTGTTCGGCAATTACCCGATGCCGGTGAGCGACCCGGATGTGCTGTTCGACGCGGTACTCACCGACCTCGCCGCCGGGATGGGGCTCACCACCGGCGAGGCGAGGTAGGCCGGTTCGCCCCGGTCAGGCCATTTCCGGGACCCGCAGATGGGCGAGTGCCAGTTCGAACTCCCGCACGTCGAGAGCTTCGACACCGGTCCGCCGGGCCGCGTCGACCCGCAGCGACGCCGACTGCTCACGGCCGGCTCGCATCGCCGCGGCGCTGTCGTAGCCGGTGCACGAGACGGCGCGGCCGGACTTCCGGTTGACCATCAGACTCGCGCTGCAGAAGCCCTCCAGGCCCTCCATGGCGGGCAGGGTGTCGGATTTGTAGATCTCGACGGCCGAATCGAGACGGCTCGGATCGGTTTTCACCCAGGTCGCGCGCACGCATGCGCCCTCGTCCGCGTGATGAGCCCGATGCAGACCCGCGATCTCCCATTCCTCGACCTGTGCGCTGCCGACGAATATCGCGAGTGCGCGGTCACGAATCGGACCGACCTGGTCCCGGCTGCGGTGCATCGCGTCCTCGGACTCCCAGGCACTGGTGGCGATACAGTGCCCGTTGTCCCGGTCGACCAGCAGCGACAGCCCGATACACCCGGGCATTTCCCGTAAGGCGGGCAGCACGACATCGCGCATATGCGAGATCCCGGCGTCGATAGCGGAGGGTTGCGCCTGAATAGTGGTGGATCGCGCGAACACGAGCGACCCCCTCTCTGCTCGAGGCGGCGCCCCGGTGGCGCCACCGGTGTCCCCAACCCTGCTCTCCCGTCGCCGCGGTGGCAAGAGGGTGGCCCCTCGCCACCGCGCACCGTGCCGCGGGCGATCGGGCTCTCGCGCGGACCCCACCCGGCTACACTGATCACCCGTATCACCTGTGCGGCGCTGCGCGTGTGCGCGCCGAACTGCTCGAATTCGTGAAAGACCGAACGAGACGGGACAGGGACCGATGACCATCATTCGCACACTGCGTACCGCTCTGCTGAGCCTGATCCTCGCCCTCGTCGCGACGGCCGCCGTCGCGATGCCCGCCTGGGCCGCGCCGCGGCCCACCGTGGTCCTGGTGCACGGTGCGTTCGCCGACCCGACCAGTTGGAACGGGGTCGCCGCGCGACTGCGCGGGCAGGGTTACGAGGTGGTGACTCCGGTGAACCCGCTGCGCGGCCCGGCCCACGATTCCGCGGTCGTCCAGCGCACCCTCGACACCGTCGACGGGCCCATCGTGCTGGTCGGGCACTCCTACGGCGGGACCGTGATCAGCAATGTGCACGACCCCGACGTCGTCTCCATGGTCTACGTCGCGGCCTTCGCGCCGACCCAGGGTGAAGTCGCGCAGCAGGCACTGGACCCGGTGCGCTTCCCCGGTAGTCGGCTGCTGCCCCCGGCACTGCAGGTGAAGGTTGTCGACGATCCGCAGGGCATCGCGGGACGCAATCTCGACGGCTACGTGGCGCCCGAGTACTTCCACGACGTCTTCGCGCAGGATGTCGACGAGGCCACCGCCGCCGATATGCTCGCCCACCAGCAATCGATCGCCCTGGCCGCCAATCTGGAACCCTCCGGTGCGCCGTCGTGGTCGAGCGAGCGCACCTGGTACCTGGTCTCCGCGCAGGACCAGGTCATCCCGCCGGCCTCGCAGCGTTTCATGGCCGGCCGGATGGGCGCGCAGACCAGCGAACTCGACGCATCCCACGCCTCGCTGGTCTCGCAGCCGGACGCGGTGGCCACGGCGATCGTGACCGCGGCGGGCTGATCTCCCGGGCCGGGCGGCCCGGCCCGGATTGCCCGGACCGGCGCTCAGACCAGCGCACCGTGGAGATCGCCCGCCGCGGTGCCTCGGCCACCACGGCGGCCCTGCGGATGGAGGAGCGGGCGTCGGTGATCGAGGTGCTGCGGCTGCGGCTGCTCGATGGTGCGCTGGTGATGGCGGAACGCGCCGCCTTCGTCGAGCACATCGGGCGGCTGCTGCTCGATTTCGATCCGGATACCGCGTCGCTCTACGCCCACCTCGCCGACCGCGGTGTGGATCTGCAATCGGCCCGGCACACTATCGACGCGGTCGGCGCGGACGAGACCGACGCGGCGCTGCCGGGGGTTGCCCCGGGGGCCCCGCTGCTCCGGGGACGGCGGCACACCTCGTCGGCGGCCGGGGACCCGCTCGAATACGGCGAGGACCGCTACCGGCCGGACCGGGTGACCTTCACCATCGACAACGCCCGGCCGGCCGCGCCGGCCGCCGGACAGGACCTCCGGGTTCGCAAACACGTCGCAGGGTGAGATCGCCGTCCGCCCGGCCGCGCGGAATTACGTTCCGGCGCGGCGGAATATCGGTGCGGGGCATGATGCGGTGGTTCGATTGTGCGGCCCGTCCCGGCATCCCAGACTCTCCCTGTCGCATCGAAAAACGCAGGGAGACAGCATGTCCGAATCAGTCATCCAACTTCCGACCCCCGGGGAGTCGATGTACGAAACGCTCGAGCGGATAATTCGTGCGGGTGAGGTCGTGCCCATCGAACTGCTCGGCGGGGTCGGTGCCTACATCGCGGTCAGCCACCGTGCCGCCAACGAGGTCCTGGACGACAAGGTCTTCGCCAAACACCCGTCGAACTGCCCTGCATTGCGCGACGGCCGCATTCCGGCCGATTGGCCACTGCGCGCCCTGACCGACGCCGAACATATGCTGAACCAGGACGGAGCCGCGCACCGCCGGCTGCGCCAGACGATCAACAAGGCGTTCACACCGGCCCGGATCGCGGCGCTGGAACCGCGGATCCAGCAGATCGCCGACGATCTCATCGGCGATTTCCCCGACTCCGAGGAAATCGACCTGGTCGCCAATTACACCGTTCCCTTGCCGGTCCGGGTGATCTGCGATCTGTTCGGGGTGCCGCTGGATGCGCAGTCGCAGCTCAAGGACTGGACCCTGACGATCGTCTCGGCGCACAGCACCGGCGAACAGACCCAGGCGGCCATGGCGGCGATGAGCGGCTATTTCGTCGAACTGATCGCCCACAAGCGGGCCGAGCCGGGAGAGGATCTGACCTCGGCGCTGTTGCAGGCCAACGCGGCGAACGAGCTCACCGAGGAGGAGCTGATCGGTGTCCTGTGGCTGGTCATCGTGGCCGGGCACGAGACCACGGTTCATCTTCTGGGCAACGCGGTGGTCGCGTTGCAGGACCACCCTGCGCAGCTCGCGCTGGCGCAGGCCGAGAATCGCTGGGCCGATGTGGTCGAAGAAGCTCTGCGTTACCGCTCTTCGGTGGTCGGTGCGCTCATGCGCTACCCGCTCGAGGATGTGACGGTCGCCGGTGTCGATATCCCGGCGGGCACGCCGACGCTCTGGTGGGGCGGCGCCGACCGGGACCCGCTGCTCGTCCCGAACGCCGAGGTATTCGATATCGACCACGAGCACCGCGACCAGCTCGTGTTCGGCCGCGGACCGCATTTCTGCCTGGGCGCACCGCTGGCCCGGCTGGAGAGCCGGATCGCTCTGCAGACGCTGTTCACCCGCTTCCCGCAGCTGACCCTGGCCGTGCCCAGCACCGAGGTCGAGTATGCGGTGCAGATCAGCACGGTCGGTCCGGAGAAGCTTCCGGTGCGGTTGAACCCGGGTTCCTAGGCAGGGTTCGGCCCTGCCGGTTCACCTGTGCCGGTCCTGGACTCGGCACGTCTGCTGCGCCGGAACTCCCGCGGCGTCACACCGAACCGCTCCTTGAACGCCGCCGAGAACCAGGCGGGGGTGAAACCGCAGCGGGCCGCCAGTTCCGCGATGGTCAGGGTGGCGCGGGGGTCCGCCAAGAGTTCGCGTGCCACCCGCAGGGCTTCGTCCCGGCGCAGGTCCCGGAAGGTCGTCCCGGTCTCGTGCAGCACCACCTGCAGCTGCCGGGGCGACCAGCCGAGCGCGTGCGCCACCGCGGGCAGCCGTACATCGGATCGGCCGATGTGCTCGCGCAGATACCGCCGGATGCTCTCGGCGACCTCCGCATGGTGGGTCACCTGCGGGCCGGTCTCGCCGGCGGCCATCATGCACAGCAGTTCGGTGACCCGGTCGCAGACCGCGTTGAACTCGCGTTCGCTCAGCCCGGACTGTTCGGCGTGGACGCCGCGGATCATATCGCCGGCGACCCGGCCCAGACCCCGGTTCATATCGAGGACGACGTTCATATGCCGGTGCGGCCGGACCCGGGACTCGAACTCGGTGCGCGGCACCTGGAATCCGTAGGCCGCCGCATCGGGAATGTGCAGCCGGCACGGTACCTCCAGTCCGGCCACGACCGCGTGTCCGCGCGGGACACGGGTCACCTCGTCGTGGAAACGGATGGCGAAATCGCCGCGATCGGGGACGACGACCCAGAAGAAGTCGTCGCCGGGAACGCGGCGGATATGGCGGCGGGTCCGGTGGCACAGACGACTTCCGTGCTGGTCCCAGCGCAGCAGGGTGTAGGTGCCCGACTCCTGGGCGGTGAGTCCGGCGTGCCAGTTCTCGTGGGCGCCGAATTCGTGTGTCATGGGGACGAAACCGTCGGCGAGCTCGGAAAAGGATTCGGGTCCGCAGGCGGCCACCTGATACCAGCGCATAGTCACCATCCCCTCGATCGGACTCGGCCGCCCCGTATCACCGGCCGATACGATCGGCGTCCTCACCATACTGGTCCCGGCCGGGCCGGGCCGGGAGCGTTGCGGCCGCGGTCGCGGGCATGCGGCCGGCGAAGCGTGCCGAAAGCGAGTGGCTCGGGCCGCGCTCGAATCCTTTTCCGGAGTTCGCGCCTCTCATATATGTCCCGGCAGACGCCGGGACGGAAGAGGAGGTTGTCGTGATCATCGGTATCGGAATCGCCGGCGGGCTGGTACTGCTCTGTACGTGCATGTTCGTCCTACGGCGCAAACGAGCCGGCCGTGGCTGAGGTGACCTGGCCCGGGGAGCAATTGATCGCCGCCGCGCAGGGCGGTGACGTCGACGCGATCGCCGCGGTGGTGTCGGCCGCCCACCCGAACATCCAGCGTTTCGCCCGGACCCTCTGCGCCGACGCGGAGGACGCCCAGGACGCGGCACAGGAGGCCCTGATCATCCTGTACCGGAAGATCGGGATGCTGCGGGCCACGGGCGCGCTGGCGTCGTGGATGTTCCGCATCGTCCGCAACGAATGCCTGCGACGCGCGCGGCGACGGCTGTACGAGTACACGCCGGTGCCGGACGTCGCGGTGACCGCCTCGGCCGAGTACGAAGTACTGCAACGACTGGAAGCGGGCCGGGTAGCGGCCGCGGTCGCCGCCCTGCCTCCTGATCAGCGCCGGGTGCTGATCCTGCGCGATATCCAGGGCTACAGCGGGCGCGTGGCCGCCGAGGTGCTGGGGATCGGCCCGGCAGCGATGAAATCGCGCCTGCACCGAGCCCGCGCCGCGGTTCGGCACACGCTCTGCGCCACCACGGAATCGAGTTACGGAGGCCATGATGAGCAGAACCACACCTGACGGTCCGGATTTCGCGAGCGCCTCCCCGGCCGAGCACATGGTGCGCGGTGTGGTGGGCTTCGGCGCGCTGGTCGGCGCGGTGGCACTGATCCCGGTCGTCGGACCGATCTCCCTGGTGCTCCTGCCCGTCGGCCTGATCGCGCTGCGCGGCTGCCCGATGTGCTGGACGATCGGGCTGGTGCAGACCATTTCGCGCGGCCGGCTACAACGCTCCTGCGGGGACGGCGTGTGCACACTGACCGTCGCCGACCGGGAAGGCGCCCAGCTGGCGGCGCTGGCGGCAGCGCTGGGCGGAGCCGCCCGTGCCGAGTGAGTACGGCTGACCATGCTCGGCACACCCGGTGAGTTGCCGTTCCCGGCTTCGGTATTCGGCGAAACGATCGCCTCGTTCTTCGGGAAGCCGATCGGCGTGCGGTAGCGCCGGGACATGGTCGCGGGTCCACCGCGCGGGCCCGGAGGGTGGCAGACTGCGGATATGAGCACACCGGATTGGGCTGATGTGGACCGGTACGTGGTGGATCACCTGGCGCGCGACGGCGAGGCGAGCGCGACGCTGCGGGCCAACGCGGACGCGGGTCTGCCCGCCATCGACGTCTCCGAGGCGCAGGGCAAATTCCTCTACCTGCTGGCCCGGTCCATCGGGGCCGGGCGGGTACTGGAAATCGGCACACTGGGCGGATTCAGCACACTGTGGCTGGCCCGCGGGGTCGGGGCCGAAGGCCGGGTGACGACGCTGGAATTCGAGGAACGCCATGCCGAGGTCGCCCGGGTGAACCTGGACCGCGCCGGTGTCGGCGACCGCGTAGATATCCGGGTCGGCGCGGCCCTGGACAGTCTGCCCGTGCTGGCCCGGGAACAACCCGAGCCGTTCGACCTGGTGTTCATCGACGCGGACAAGGTCAACAACTCGAATTACGTGCAGTGGGCACTGCGGCTGACCCGGCCGGGCGCGGTGGTCGTCGTCGACAATGTGGTGCGCGGGGGCCGGCTGGCCGACGAGAACGCCACCGACCCCGCGGTGCTGGCGAGCCGGGACCTGGTGCAATTGCTGTCCGACGAACCCCGCCTGGACGCCACCGTGCTGCAGACCGTGGGCGCGAAGGGCTGGGACGGGTTCGCCTTCGCGGTCGTGAACTGAGCGCGAAACAGCGCGGCTGCACCAGCCGCTGTCCGCAGAACACTCCCGCCACACAACCCGGTCGTGCGGATCACCGCCGGGCCGGCGGGGCCCGGTCCCGGGCCCCGGCGAGGTGACCCGTGCGGCCGCACCCGCTCCGCCGCCCACGCTGTCGTCGACGGCGCCGCGGCACGGCGGCCGGGGCGCCGGCGGGGTCCGGCGGCGCCCCGGCGACCTCTCCGGAGCGTGGTGGCGCCCGCCGTGGGCGCAGGTTCCGCCGCGGTCATCGATTCCGTCACGGCGAGGTGTCCGTCACAAGTGGATGTCATCGACAGCGATCACGGTGAGCGCGGATCCCGCTCGGTCACGTCGTCGGCAACGGTATCGCCGGGAGGTCGTCGGGACGCCGGGATACATTGTCGAGCAATTGAATTCGCCCTCGTAATTCTCCGGTGCGGACGCGTTTCCCTGCTGCCGGACAGGTGCGGGCGGGCGGTCCGGACGGCACTGTTGTGCCGGTCACTACGGTCGATCCGCTGTCATCCGATGGTCACGACGCGGTAATATCGAAACGCTCGCCTATGGCGTGACCGAGGCGAGTCCGCCCGATCGAAGGTTGGTGAAACCGCGTATGTCGGTATCCATGTTCGACGAGACCCTGCCACGTGGCGAGCGGGACGGGGTCGGACTGCGGGTGGGCGCGATCATAGACCGGGGTGGGGAAGTCCTGCTACTCGAACTGCCCAGTACCGGACCGATCAGCCCCACCTTGAAACTGCCCGGCGCGACCGTCGAACCGGGAGAATCGGTGACCGGAGCCCTCGTTCGCGGGGTGCAGGAGGAGACGGGGCTGACCGTCACGGATGTCCGGCACCATATCGGTGATTTCGACTATCTGTCCCCCGCCGGGAAACCGGTGCGGCGATTGCACTTCGCCGTCGAGGTGGCGGCGACCGGTCCGGTGGTGCTGAGCGCGCACGCCGGCTACGAATGGGCGCCGCTCAACGGCGAGTTGCATGTCACCTCCTCGATCCAGAAGATCCTCGACACCTATCGCGAGCTGGTCTATCCCTGAGCCCGAGCGGAGTCACCGGTCCGGCTGCGAACGAGATCCGCGTGCCGGCATCCGGCGCGATGTGCGCTCCGCCTTCCCGAGCCCACGGCTCTTCGGTTCCACGGTGTCCGCCTACTTGTCGCTCGGGCGCCGCCGAGTGGCAATACCATCCCGCTGGGAGAGGTACCGCCGCCGTGTGGAGGGACCGCTACCGTACTCTGAGCGGGCGTTGCTGCGGCTCGACGTACTGCCGAGGTTTCGTCGGTCGTTCTGCAACAGGCGCTGACCGATCCGAACACCGCCTACCGGACTTCCTGTCCTCGCTCACGGGGAAACGCAAGGGCGCTCGGGTCGGTCCTCCGAAGTCGGAAAGAAACCATTGCAAGTCGGAATTCGGACGTGCACGTGCGGCGCCCTCCACGACACACTGTCTCGCAGGAGGAATCCCGGCCCCTTTCAGGGCCGGGAGGACGTCAATCCTCTCGCTTCTCGTGCGGGACCAGTTCGAGTCCGATGACCGCGACCACGATCCCGGTCAGGCAGACGACCTTCGCGAGCGTGACCGCCTCGCCGCCCGTGATCATGGCGTAGGCCACCGTCAGGGCGGTGCCGACGCCGGTCCAGACGGCGTAGGCGCTGCCGATCGGAATATCACGCACCGCCCGGCCCAGCCCGAGCATGCCGGCCGCCAGCGCGACGAAGAAGACGGTCGCCGCCACCGGTTCGGTCAGGCCCGCCGATCTGCCGAGCGCGGTCGCCCAGACCGCTTCGCAGACAGCGCTTGCCAGCAGGATGATCCACGCCATGGTCAGCTCACCGCCTTCAGGCCCACCACGGACACGATGAGCAGCGAGAGCAACAGCACGCGAGCGGTATCCGCGCGTTCGCGGCCGGTGACGACAGCCCACCCGACGGTCAATGTCGCGCCGGTACCCACCCAGACGGCGTAGGCGGTGCCGGTCGGCAGATCGATCATCGCCCAGGCGAGACCGGCCATACTCAGGCCCAGCGCCGCGATGAACAGAGCAGTGGGTTTCCACCGGCGGAAACCGTGTGAGGCCGACAGCGCGGCGGCCCAGACGGCCTCCAGCACTCCCGACAGCAGCAGGACGACCCAGGACATGACAAAACCTTCCGAGTCAGTCTTGTCGCGATGCGGGTACTGCTCCCTCGTCCGCGAGCCCGATCGCCGGGCTCCACTGCGCTAACGAACGGGGTGGACGCGGGATTCCCGGGGGTGAGCGGAACCACCACCATCACCGGACGGCTCGCGCCGGCGTAGTGCTCCGCCGCTGTGCCGTGGACCCGTTATCGGCCGCCTGGTCGGCAGTTCTCGCCCGGTTGCGGCCGGCGAGTGGTATCGGGTCGGTGCGAGCCGGCCCGGAACCGCGGTGCCCGAGCCGGGTCCGGACGGCGCTGCCGGCGCATGCGATGACCGCGAGCGTGCCCAGTGTGGTCGACCAGGTCAAGGATTCGCCGAGGAGCAGCGCGGCCCAGCCCAGGGTCAGCACCGGCTGGACCAGCTGGATCTGGCTGACCTGCGCCATCGGACCGTATGCCAGTCCGCGATACCACGCCAGGAAGCCGAGGAACATGCTGACCACGCCGAGGTAGGCGAACGACGCCCACTGTGCCGGGGAACCGGTCGGCGCTCGGCCGGCGACCGCGATACCGGTAAGCGCGACCATCGGCGGCGCGGACAGGACGAGTGCCCAGGAGATGGTCTGCCAGGGCCCGAGTTCGCGGGCCAGCAGTCCGCCTTCGGCGTACCCGGCAGCGGCCGCGACGACCGCGCCGAACAGCAGCAGATCCGCCCAGTGCAGACCCCCGAACCCGCCCCCGCCGAACACCGCGAAGCCCACGGCCGCCACCGCTCCCGCGGCCGCGGCACACCAGAACGCGCGCGGTGGTCGTTCCTCGGTGCGCAGGACCGCCAGGACGGCGGTGGCCGCCGGGAGCAGCGCGATCACCACCGCGCTGTGACCGGCCGAGGTGGTGGTGAGCGCGAACGTGGTGAGCAATGGGAAGCCCGCGACCACACCGGCCGCGACGATGCCGAGCCGGAGCCATTGCCCGCCGCGGGGCAGTGGCCGACGGGTGACGAGCAGTGCCGTGGCGGCCAGGACGGTGGCGACCACGGCCCGGGCGCAGGCGACGAACAGCGGAGACATTCCGCCCCCGGCCACGGTGATCCGGGTGAGCGGGACGGTCAGCGAGAATGCCGCTACTCCGAGCAGCCCCCAGGCCGGGCCGATCCGAGTAGGCGATAGCAGTCCCCTGCGCTGATGAGTAGCGCTACTATGTTCCTTCATGTCTGACGATAGCAGTTCGCGGATCGTCGCGGACCTCCGCGCGTGGATCGCCACGGCCCCCGCCGGGGCCGGGCTGCCCTCCACCCGCACCCTGGTCGCGCGGTACTCGGCGAGTCCGGTCACCGTCCAGAAGGCGTTGCGTGCGCTGGTGGCCCAGGGGTTGGTGGAGAGCCGGCCGGGGGTCGGCACGTTCGTCCAGGCGGTGCGCCCGGCCCGGCCGGCCGACTACGGCTGGCAGACCGCGGCCCTCGGTGCACCGCGCGGCCGGCGCGCCCAGATGTCCACCGTCCTGCGGACGGTGCCCAACGACCGGATCGCCCTTCATTCGGGCTACCCCGACCGGGAACTGCTCCCGGTCCGCCTGGTCCGCGCCGCCTTCACGCGGGCCGCGCGCAGCGATGCCGCGATCGGCCGCCCACCGACCGCGGGGGCCCCGGAACTGCAGAGCTGGTTCGCCACCGAACTGGCGACGGTGACACCGGCCGGTGTGCTGCCGCCGGTGCCCAGCGATGTGATCGTGTTCGGCGGCAGCCAGAGCGGTCTGAACACGACCTTCCAGTCGCTGGTCGGTCCCGGCCGGCCGCTGCTGGTGGAATCGCCGACCTACTGGGGGGCGCTGATGGCCGCCGAGCGGGCCGGGGTGCGGGTGGTGCCGGTGCCGAGCGGGCCGCAGGGTCCACAGCCGGCGGAACTGGCCCGTGCGTTCGAACAGACCGGGGCCCGCGCCTTCTACGCGCAACCCCATTTCGCCAATCCCACCGGCGCCCAGTGGGCTCCGCAGACCGCCGCGCGGGTGCTCGAGGTGGTGCGCGAGTACGGTGCCTTCCTCATCGAGGACGACTGGGCGCACGATTTCGGCATCGACTCGGTGCCGGTCCCGCTGGCCGCACGGGACGACAGCGGGCATGTGATCTATCTACGGTCGCTCACCAAGAGCGTCTCCCCGTCGGTCCGGATCGCCGCCGTGGTCGCGCGCGGGCCGGCGCGCGATCGGATCCTCTCCGATGCGCAGGCCGAGTCCATGTACGTGAGCGGGCTGCTGCAGGCGGTCGCGCTCGATGTGGTGTCTCATCCGGGGTGGCGGACCCATCTGCGCGGCCTGGGGCAGCGGTTGGCCATCCGCCGCGACCTGCTGCTGACCGCGCTCCGGGAGCACGCCCCCGACGCGGTCCCGGAACTGGTGCCGCGGGGCGGACTCAACCTCTGGGTCCGGTTACCCGAGCACACCGAGCTGACCCGGCTCGTGCGGGATTGCGAGGCCGGGGGCGTGGTGGTGGCTCCCGGCGACGAATGGTTCCCCGCCGAGCCCACGGGCGCCTACCTGCGGATCAACTACTCCGGGCCGAATCCGGGCGCGTTCCCCGACGGCGCCCGCGTCATCGGCCGCGCGCTGGCCCGGCAGCATCCGGGCCGGCACCCGGCCGGCGGTGCGGACCCGGACCGGTAGCGGCGGATCGGGCCGGCCCGATCGAGACGGTGCCGCGGCAGACCGGGGTCCGGGCGGCGGGGCACCACCGGTCGGGACGAGCGGGGCCGCGCGGAGCGGTCACGCGTCCGGTTCGGCGTCCTCCCGGTTGTCCGCCGGGGACTCCCCGGACAGCACCTTCCCCAACCGGACTCTTTCCGGGGAGCGTGTCACGACCTCCTCCAGGATGGCGAGGATCTCCGCCTCGATGCTGCGGCCGTGATTGTCCGCGCGGATCCGCAGTGCGCGGTACACCGCGTCCGGTACATGCCGAACAGATAGCGTCACCATGGTGGGCGTCTTTCGTCGACAGTGGTCGGTGACCTGATTATATTTCGCGTTCCGGCAAACTTCCGGTGCCGGTGGCGCCTCGTTCCGATATATGCCGCGCGGCCTGCTCGGGCGGGCCGGGCCGGGCTCATTCGCCTCCTCATCGTAAAGTAATCGGCCGAAACCCGTTCCAGCGCAGCGAATATGGCGCAAAATCGAAAATCGTCTGGGCGAAGAAAAGGTCCGGACCGGACGGTTCGGCACGGTGTGCGTGTTTCACGCGCATCCGGAAAGTGAGGCGGAAATGAATCACAAGCTCTGGTTGCTCGGCCGGCTCGCCGCGGTGGGCGGCCATATCCTCGGCGAGAAACTCACCGGGCACCGGGCCCGCGCGATCGACGATGTGCCCGCGTCCGGCGCCGCGCTCACCGCCGAATGGCTGACCGCGGTGCTCTGCCGGGACACCCCTGGCGCCGAAGTGGTCTCCTTCGACACCACGGGTGGCAGCAGCGGCACCTCCACGCGGGTGGCGATCCGGGTGGAGTACAACGAGGCGGGCCGGGCGGCCGCGCTACCGGAGGCATTGTTCGCCAAGACCACGACGTCGCTGAGTCAGCGGATTCTGCTCGGCGGCGGCAAGATGATCGACGGCGAGACCCGGTTCTTCCGCGATTTCCGGCCGAGACTGGAGATTCAGGCCCCGCTCGGCTATTGGGGGGCGTCGGATCCGGCTTCGTGGCGGTCGATCGCGCTGATGGAGGATATCGCCGTTACGCGGGGTGCGGTGTTCAGTGAACCGACCGCCCCGATCGGCCGGGCCGAAATGGAGGATCTGGTCCGCAATCTCGCCCGGCTGCACGGGACATTCTGGGAGGATCCCTCCATCGAGGTGCTCAAGACCACCAATGAGGCGTTGCAGGCCTATCTCGCGGCCATCGATATGAAGACCCGCTGCGCGGTGGGTCTGGGCCGGGCGGCCGAAGTGGTCCCGGAAAGCCTGCACGGGCAGGCGGACCGGTTGTGGTCCGGGGTCGAGCGCGCGGTCGACCTGGCCACGACCGAACTCCCGCATACCCTGCTGCACGGCGACCCGCATATCGGCCAGACCTACCGGACCGCCGAGGGGCGGATGGGTTATGTGGACTGGCAGGTCGTGATGCGCGGCGGCTGGGGGCACGATTTCGCCTATACGGTCAATTCCGGGTGCGAACCGGAGGACCGCCGGGCCTGGGCCGAAGAGCTGCTGCGGGCCTATCTGGAGGAATTGGCCGAGGCCGGTGGTGTGGCGCCCGATTTCGACACGGCCTGGTTGATCTACCGGCAGCAGTCGATGTTCGCCTACGCGGCATGGGCGTTCACGATCGGCCGGGCCGCGTATCAGCCGGAGATGCAGTCGAAGGAGACCTGCCTCACACTTTTGCGGCGGATCACCGCGGCCATCGACGACAATCGATCACTGGACGCGCTCGGCGTGTGAGACCCGTCGCGCCGGCCGGGCTCGGGATTCGCCGAGCCCGGCCGCGTCGCGGTGGCGGAAAAGTCCGGTGAAATTTCCGGACCAGACCGATCGACAATGTGCGGACCGGTCCAACGAAAACACGAAAAAGACGGCTGTACAACTTGTTTCACAATCGATCAGAGTTCGTGACCATGTCGTATCATAGCCTGGTTCCGGCTCGAGTCAGGAGATTCCTGCAGGAGGAGCCTCGCGCCGGGATCGGCCGGTGGAAAACCATCGGCTCCGCCACCGGACGGTATGGAGTTTCGTTCTTGACTACCTCGGATTTCCGAAGCACCGCACAGGCCCACGTGCACGGTTCGCCGATCGATTCCGATGATCCGCGGATACCGCTGTACCTGCCGGAATTCGCCGCCGATCCACACCGGATCTACCGCGAGATGCGCGCTCGGTACGGGTCACTGGCGCCGGTGGAACTCGCCCCCGGCGTGCCCGCCACCCTGGTGATCGGATACAATACCGCCCTGCGGGTGCTCAACGATCCGGATCGTTTCCCCGCCGACCCCCGGGTGTGGCAGAAGGATATTCCGGCCGAGTGCCCGATCCTGCCGTTGCTGGAATGGCGGCCGATGGCCAGCCGTTGTGCCGGGCAGGAATTCGTGCGCTATCGGCAGGCGATCACGGCGAGCATGGACGAAGTGGACATGTACGCGATCCACACGGTCGTCGAGAACATCGCGGTCCCGCTGATCAACTCGTTCTGCGAGGACGGCCAGGCGGAGCTCATCCAGCAGTACGTGTTCCCACTGGCCTTCCAGGTGATCAACTATCTGCTGGGCTGCCCGCCGGAGATCGGTCAGCAGGTCGCGGCCGGGACGGCCGCGCTGCTCGAGGGGGTGGACGCCGAAGCCGGCAGCCGGATGCTGGGCGAGGCCCTGATGAACCTGGTGCTGCTCAAGCGCGAGGAGCCGGGCAGCGATATCACCTCGGTGCTGCTGCAGCATCCGGTCGAGCTGTCCGAGGAGGAGGTCTCCCATCACGTTTCGCAGGTGTACGGCACCGGGATCGAATTCGAGCTGAACCTCATCGTCAACACACTGCTGCTGATCCTCACCGACGAACGGTTCGGCGGCAGCGTCCTCGGCGGGAACCTCACCTCCCGGGACGCCCTGGACGAGGTGCTGTTCAACGATCCGCCGCTGGCGAATCTGCTGATCACCTATCCGCGGATGCCGATCCTGCTGGACGATGTGTGGCTGCCCGCGCACCAGCCCGTGGTGATCAGCATGGCGGCCTGCAACAACGACCCGGCCATCCGCACCTCGGAGCTGACGGGTAATCGCGCCCACCTGGCGTGGGGCCTGGGCCCGCATGCCTGTCCCGCCCAGTCGCTGGCCTATATGGTCGCGGAGGGCGCCATCGATCAGCTGCTGGACGCGATACCGGAGATGCGCGCGGATTTCCCCGACGGCGAGGCGGTCTGGCGGCCCGGCCCCTTCCATCGATCGCTGGCGGGCCTGCCGGTGACATTTCCCCCGCAGGCCCCCCTGCCTGGACACGAGGACACCGCCGCCCGGCCCGCCGTCCGCGCCTGAGCGCAGCGGTCGGCCGCTCACGACAGGGCCCGAACCCCTCGGGTCCGGGCCCTGCCGTGCTCGTCCGGGGTTCGCCGGTTCCGCGGGGCCGAAGTACTTGAATACGGATTCAAGTTCGGGCTACCGTCGGACGGGCATCGAGCCGCGCCCCGACGATCGGAGTTCTCGTGGAACTGTTCGCCTCGACCGAGCGTGCCCGGGAGTATCGGCGCACCCTGCTCGCGTTCATGGACGACAGCGTGTATCCGGCCGAGCCGGTCTACGCCGAGCAGATGGCCGCGGCGGGCGATCCGCATCATCACCCGCAAATCCTCGAGGATCTCAAGGCCGAGGCCAAAGAGCGGGGATTGTGGAACCTGTTCCATCCGCATCCGGAGTGGGGCCCGGGCCTGTCCAATCTGGAGTACGCGCCGCTGGCCGAGATCATGGGCCGCAGTCCGGCACTGGCTCCCGAGGCGTGCAACTGTTCGGCGCCCGATACCGGCAATATGGAAGTCTTCACCCTCTTCGGTACCGAGGAGCACAAGCAACGCTGGCTCGAACCGCTGCTGGCGGGCACCATCCGGTCGGCGTTCGCGATGACCGAGCCCGGGGTCGCCAGTTCCGATGCCACCAATATGGAGATGCGGATGGAACGCGACGGTGACGAGTACGTGCTCAACGGCCGGAAGTGGTTCGCCTCCAACGCCATGCACGCCAATTGCAAGGTGCTCATCGTGATGGGCAAAACCGATCCGGACGCGCCCAAGCATCGGCAGCAGTCGATGATGGTGGTGCCGATCGACGCGCCGGGCGTCACCGTCGTCCGCAATCTTCCGGTGTTCGGTTATGTCGATCGGGAGGGGCACGCCGAGATCGAGTTCACCGATGTGCGGGTCCCGGTCACCGATGTACTGAAGGGCGAGGGGGAGGGTTTCGCGATCAGCCAGGCCCGGCTGGGCCCCGGCCGCATCCATCACGCCATGCGCGCGATCGGGAAGGCCGAACGCGCGCTGGAACTCATGTGCGCCCGGGCGGATTCGCGGACCACATTCGGGCGCAAGGTCAGCGAACGGGCCAATATCCGGGACTGGATCGCCGAGGCCCGGATCGATATCGAACAGGCGCGGCTGCTCACCCTGAAGACCGCCTGGATGATGGATACGGTCGGCAACAAGGAGGCCCGCACCGAGATCGCCGCGATCAAGATCGCCGCCCCGGTGATGGCCTTGCGGATCGTCGACCGCGCCATCCAGGTGTACGGCGCGGCGGGCGTGACCGAGGATTTCCCGCTCGCGAGCATGTACGCCCATCTGCGTACCCTGCGGATCGCCGACGGCCCGGACGAGGTGCACAAACTGACGATCGCCCGGGCCGAGCTCGGTAAGGCCCGCGCGGCGGCCGAAGCCGCCGGCAGTTAGTGGTTCCCGCCCGGCCTCGGGGACGTGGCCCGGGCGCTCCGGCTCGCCGCCCGATACGTTGGACCTGTCCGGTCGGCGCCCGGCTGTTCCCCCGGCGCGCCCCGGGCGGGCACGAGGAGGCAAACCATGACGGTCGGGACCGGAACCGCGCCGCGGCGGCAGCACATCCTGCTGGAGCTGGGCTTCGCGACAAGGCGGGCCGGCGAGGTGCGGGCGGTGGGGCGCAAGATCAAAGCGGGGCGGTCGGTGTTCGTCGCGGAGGTCGAATGGACCGTCGACGACGAACCGTTCGCCTGCGGCGGCGGATCGTTCATGGTTTCGCCCGACGCGGACCTGCGGCTGCCCCGCGGGGTTGAGCGTCGATATGCCGGTATCGGCCCGGCTGCTCGAGGTGCCGCTCGCCGAACGGGCGGGGTGTGTGCGCAGCGCCCCCGGTACCGCGGTGCTGCCGCGCACCGACGACGGCCTGAACGCCTCCCGCACCGTCAACGGCGGACTGATCGCTCTCGCGGCGGAGGAGGCCATACTCTCGCTGGCGCCCGGGTCCACGCTGAGCACCCTCGGCCTGCGGTACCTGCAACCCGCCCGGGTGGGGCCGGTGGTCGCCGACGCGACACTGCGGGCCGACGTCGGCCGGGCGACGCTGCGCGATACCGGGAACTCCGATCGAATCACCACACTGGCGACAGATCGCCTGTTCCCGGCGTGAACGCAATATCCGAACGTGTTCGCGTCAGCCGCCACCCGCTTCCGCATTCCGGCCGACCTGCGGTGGCGGAGTTCATCCGCGCCCGTCGCCACCGGCTTCCGCATTCCGCCCGGCCTGCGATGCCGGAGGTCATTCGCGGTCGCCATGACCGGCTTCCGCGATCCGGCCGGCCTGCGATGACGGCGAGTGACCGGTGAACGCCCGGCAGGAGCGCGAAGGCGGTCGGCCACAGGGCCCCGTGGTCCAGGTTGGCCGCGTCGTTGAAACCGAGGGTGGCGTAGCGGGCAGCACCTCCGCGGTCCGAAAGACCGGCGGCGGAGCCGAGAATCTATCCGCGGGCAGGAAGCCCGGGGAGGGAACTGCGCCGGAGCTCGCGGTGGCCGGTCGTTCGGCCCGGCCCGCCCCGAAGAGCCGCCGCGGGATCCGCACCCGCGCGGCGCTCCTCGCGGCGGCCCGTGCGGTTTTCGAGGCCGACGGGTTCGTGGATGCGCGGATCAGTGACATCACCCGGGCCGCCGGGGTGGCGTCGGGGTCGTTCTACACCCATTTCGACAGCAAGGAAGAAATATTCGCCGCGGTCGTCGAGCAGGTCCGGGAGGAGATGCTGCATCCGCACGTCCGGGCGCGCGCCGGTAGCGACGATCCGCGCGACTGGATCGCCGCGGCGAACCGGGAGTATCTGCGGTCCTATCGGCGCAACGCGCGGCTGATGGCCGTGCTGGAGCAGGTGTCCCGGGTCGACCCGCAGTTCGCCGCGCTGCGGGCCGAGCGGGCCTCGGCGTTCATCGATCGCAATGCGGCGTTGATCCGCGATCTGCAGGAGCGCGGTCTGGTCACGGCGCGGTTGGACGCGCGGGTGGCGGCCCTGGCGTTGTCGAGCATGGTGAGCAAGGTCGCGTATCTGGTGTTCGTGGAGGGCGAGCAGATCGAATTCGACACCCTGCTGGAGACGCTCGACCGGATCTGGTGCAACGCTCTGCAGCTGTCCGAATCACGCGGCGCGGCAACTGATCCCGATCGTCTATAACAGTGCGTTGCGCGGTTCCGCTCCGCGCGGCCGATGGCGCTATGGGGGAGCTGTGGTCGTATCGAGGTGTACCGGCAGAGCGGGGTGTTCGCGCGGTCCCGGAGCCGGGCGGAATCCGCCCGTTTCTTCGACGGGCCGGAGTTGCTGGAACCGGGAGTCGTCGTGGCCGATCAGTGGCGTCCGGCGGGTGAGTCGCCGGAGTGGCTGGATACGCAGGTGAACTGCTGGGCCGGGGTGGCGCGGAAGCGTTAGCCGGCCCGGGTGGCCGGCCGGTGACACGTATCCAGCGCGGACAGTCCGTGGTTACTCCGCACGTGGGGTCGCGGAGAAGCCACGGAACCGGCGCAGGTAGCCGACGATGCGGCGCAGCGGCACCGCGCGCGGCCAATCGTCCGGACGGAAGTAGGCGTCGGTGCCGCCGTCGACGAAAACAATGCTGCCGCAGAGGAATTCGGCGGACGGCGACAGCATCATGCAGACCCAGTCGGCGATATGTTCCGGCTTGCCGAAGCCGCCGGTGGGGACCGGGAAGGCGTTGATCGCCTTGGCCTCGGCGGGGGAGGCGAGCTGGCGTTCGAGCAGCGGGGTGAGGATCGCGCCGGGGGCGATGACATTGAGCCGGATACCGGCCCCGGCCCATTCCGGCCGGACGGCCCGGCGCCGCACCCAGCGACCGACCGCGATCTTGGATGCCGCGTACACGAACGGCGCGGCCTGTTTGCCGAAGATCTTCACCGTCCGGACGGCGCGTTCGGTATCGCCGGCCAGGAACGCCGCCACCGTCCGGCGCGGCACCGCGGGGACCGTGGTGGCGGAATTGCTGCCGAAGGCGACGACCCGAGCGGATCCGGTCGCCGCCAGTGCGGGCCGCCAGCCCTCCAGCAACTCGACCGTGCCGAGATAGTTCACCGCGGCGATCACCGGCAACCGGGCGGGATCCGGTACCGGTCCGAGCCCGGCCGCCAGTACGGCGCCGTCGAGGCGGCCGTCCGCGGCGTCCAGTACCGCCTCTATCGCGCTGCGCCGGCCCGCGGCGGTGGCGAGGTCGGCGACGATATCGGTCTCCTGGATATCCACCCCGATCACACGGTGGCCCGCGGCCGTCAGCTTGTCGGCGACCGCCCTGCCCATCCCCGACGCCGCACCCGTGACCGCGTAGACACCCATCCGAAATCCCTTCGTCCGGCCCGCGACTGCCGGCCCGGGACCATTCGACGGAGTCTGTCAAAAGTACGGAGTCTGTCAAGCGGCCTGGAGTGATCCCGGCGGCGATGGCGACCGGCCGCCGGTCCGTACCGCCCGGTCAGCCGGGCAGACTCAGATAGTCGGGCAGGGTGAAGCAGACGATGCCGAAGTCGTGTCCCTTCTGCACATACACCTCGGTGCCCGCACCGTCGGCCGATACCGAATGCCGACCGGACACCGCCGGCGCCCAGTCCGCGGTGAACGTGCCGGGGCCGGCCTGCTCGATCGGCCCGAAGGTGCCGCCGGGTTGCCCGTCCATCCGGTCCTCCAAGGTGCCCACCCTGTCGCCGCTGATTGTGACGGTGTAGGTGCAGCCGGTCCCGTACTGGACGAAGCCGAGGCCGAAGCCACCGGAGACGCTCACGTTCGATACCGTGGCCGAGGCGCCGGGTGCGGGCCCGCACGCGGTCGTGGCGGCGAGGGCGCAGGCAGTGAGCAGCGTGTGTGCGGCGGTCGTCATGGCGCGTGCTCCGGTCGGATCGACGGTGGGGACACGGTGGAACGTCCTGTAAGTAGTGCAGCACTCCGGGGTCGCGCGGCACAGGCCCTGTCGATCACGAAGTAGTTCCGGTCGACGCGGGCGAAGCCGCCGGACCCGGCCGCCGACCCCGCGACGACCGGCGCATTCCGGCGGGTGTGTAACAGCTCGAGGCCTCCCGGTGAATAACCGGGCGTAAAAGTTATGGCCACTGGACGATTGCCGGCGGAATGCTGTCGGGGCCGCTGCTGGTGCCACGGTGATATCGCAGAGTCGTATAACCGTTGACCGAGACGAGTATTGCGGAATTGCCGCCGAACGCCGCGGTTATTGACCAGCAATTTAAAGGATTGATTTTCCGTTTAATTACTGATATGCACTCGAACTCCGAATATAGGTATGGTCCTGTGCGCGAATGAAATCGCAGCCGCCCGGCCCAGGGTCGGTTCACGTGAGAAGGAATGAACGTAATGAAGTTCGGCACTTTCGCCGCTACCGCACTTCTGTCCGTCGCCGCTGTAGGGATTTCCGCCGGCGTGGTGCACGCCGAACCCGCGGCTCCGGCTCCGGAGATCAAGAGCGAGGGCGTCGACCAGGGCGTCGCCTACGAGACCAGCGTCGACCAGAAGACCCAGACGATCACCACCGAGGTCCACGACGGGCGGTTCGAACTGACGCCGGACGGCGCCAAGGCCGTACTCAAGGCCGTCAGCGGTGCCGTGGTGGCCGAAGTGCCGCTGCAGTACGAGATCTCGGGCAGTGAGATGGCGGTGGCCCACGAGATCAGCGCGGACGGGACCACCCTCGAGCTGACGCCGACGGTCACCGCCGATAACATCGGCGAGATGCGGCCGGTCAGCTCGATGGCCCGGCTGACCACCGAACTGCAGGAGAACGTCGTCGGCGTCGCGGCGGGCGCGGTGCTCGGCGGTCTGCTCGGCGCGCTCGTCGGGCTCGGTTTCCTCAGCATCATCACCGGTCCGATCGGTCTGGTCGTGGGTGCGGTGGCCGGCGGTTACATCACCGGCGGGCAGCCGTTCGTCGACGCGGTGACCGCCGTCCTGCGCGGCGAACCGTGACCCAGCCGGGCCCGGAGGAGGACGGCGGGAACCCGCCGCTCTCACCGCAGGACAAACGCGCCCGGGTCGGCGCCGCCGCTGCCGCGATCGCCATCGCGGCGGTGGTGACCTCGATCGTGCTCGGCATCGGCGTGGCCGCGCTGCTGGCCACCGCCGGCAGCGACGAGACGACCGAGGACCTCGCCGCGCCGGCCGCCGTCGAGACGACGGCCGCCACCGGCATGACCGAGACCTCGCCCGCCCCGGTGGCGCCGCCCTCGGTGCTGGTGCCGTCGACGGTCCCGCCGACCACCACCCCCTCCGCAGTCGGTATCGCCGGTTCGGCCAACAAAGAGGCGAAACAGGCCCCACCGAAGGTCGAGGTCGCGGCGGGGGAGTGCCTGAGCGCGCTGGGGGAGAAGGAGGTCACCAAGGCCGCCTGTGGCAGCGCGGAATCCCGGTACAAGGTGGTCGCCGCCCGTCCGGCGGGGACCGCCTGTCCGTCCGACGCCGACTCGGGCCACACCATCGGCGAGACGACCCTGTGCCTCGATATCGACTGGGTCGTCGGCAGCTGTGTGGATGTCTCGGGCGATCAGCCGCAACGTACGGAATGCGGGCCGGGCGGGGTGCAGGTGATCAGCATCCTGCCGGACACGGTGAACGTGAACGCATGTCCGTCGGCCGACCGCGGGTTCGTCTACGACGAACGCCGGTTCGTGGTCTGTATCGGCGATCGATAGACCGATCCGGTCGCCCGGTGACCGGACCGGGCGACCGGACTCCGCCGTGGTCGGTCCGGCGATTCGGGCCGGGTTGAGCTGATTCATGGCTCTGTCCCGGCGTCGGTTACTGCAGGCGGGCACCGCCGGTGCGGCCGCGCTCCTGGCCGGCGCGGGTCTCGCGAGCAGCGCTCCGTACCGGGCGCCGCGATGGCTCGGCGATCCTTTCACCCTGGGGGTGGCGTCCGGCGATCCATTGCCCGAGGGGGTCGTACTGTGGACCCGGCTGGCCCCGGACCCGTTCGCGCCCGATGCGCTCGGCGGCACCGCCCGGGCGCCGGTCACCGTCGAGTACGAGGTCGCCGAGGACGAGCATTTCCGCCGGATCGCCGCCCGTGGCAGCGCGCTCGCCACCCGGGAACTGGCCCACAGTGTGCATCCGGAGGTCCGGGAACTGGCCGGGCGCCGGAATCGATATCCATCTGCTGCCCGCCCTGTTCCGGCGGCGTCGCACGGCCGCGTTCCGGGCGATGTACGAACATCTGCCGCTGCGTATCGACCAGCTGCCCGCCGGAGCCTACATCCGGATGCACCGTCGCTACGCCTTCGGTGATCTCGCCGAGCGGTCAGCGGGGTTATGTCCAGGTGGAGGTCGACGGACGGCTGTGGCGCAGCGACTACCGGGTGGTGCCCTATGTCGGCCGGCCCGGGGCGCCGATCCGCACCCGGGCCCCCTATGTCGTGGAGCACGGCCGCCCCGGTGCGCAGGCCGACCGGGACCCCGGCGCCGCCCTGCCCGAGGCGGCGGTTCCCGATCCGGCTCCGGTGGCCGGGGCCGGCCGGTGAGCGGGACGGGGCCGGGCGCGGGCAGGTTGGCCGAAAGTGCCGATTTCGTGTCCGCGGGTATGTGCCCCCGGCGGTGACCCAGGCCATAGTCTCGGAAAGATGTCCAGTTCCGCAACGAGCACCGGCACCGGCGCCGGGCCCGGCCAGACCTTCGATTACGACGTCCTCGTCATCGGCTCCGGATTCGGGGGCAGCGTCAGCGCCCTGCGGTTGACCGAGAAGGGATACCGGGTCGGCGTCCTCGAGGCCGGTCGCCGCTTCACCGACGACGAATTCGCCAAGACGTCCTGGCGTGCCAGGCAGTACCTGTGGGCGCCGTATCTCGGCTGCTTCGGGATCCAGCGGCTCGCACTGCTGAAGAACACTCTCATCATGGCCGGGGCGGGGGTCGGCGGTGGCTCCCTGGTCTACGCCAACACCCTCTACGAGCCGCCGGAAAAGTTCTTCCGCGACGGCCAGTGGGCCGGTATCACGGACTGGAAAGACGAGCTCACGCCCTACTACGACCAGGCCAAACGCATGCTGGGCGTGACCACGAATCCGGCGACCACGCCGACCGACCGGGTTTTCCTGGAGGTCGCCGAGGAATTGGGCGTCGCCGATTCCTATCAGCGGACGCCGGTCGGCGTCTTCTTCGGCGGTCCCGGAAGCCGACCCGGCGAAGAGGTGCCGGATCCCTATTTCGGGGGCGCCGGGCCCGCGCGCCGCACCTGCACCCACTGCGGCGAATGTATGACGGGCTGCCGTCACAACGCCAAGAATACCCTGGTCAAGAACTACCTGTACCTGGCCGAGCAGGCCGGTGCCACCGTGCACGCCCTGCGCACCGTCACCGATGTGAAACCGCTGCCCGGCGGCGGCTACGCCGTGGCCACGGTGACGACCGGGCGCTGGCTGCGCAAGAAACGCACCACCTTCACCGCCGAGCAGGTGATCTTCGCCGCGGCCTCCCTGGGCACCCAGCGGCTGCTGCACACCCTGCGCGATTCCGGGTCGCTGCCCGAGATCTCCGGCCGGCTGGGCTTCCTGTCCCGGACCAATTCCGAGGAACTGCTCGCGATCCGCAGCCGGGACAAGACCAGCGATTTCACCAAGGGCGTGGCGATCACCTCCTCGATCCATCCCGATCACGACACCCATATCGAACCGGTGCGCTACGGCAAGGGCAGCAATGTCATCTCGCTGATGGGCAGTGTCATGGTCGACGAGGAACCGGGTGTGTCCAAACGCCGGCTGTGGTTACGCGAGATCTGGCGCAACCGTCGCGATCTGCCGCATCTGCACAACCCGCGGGGCTGGTCGGAACAGATGATCGGACTGCTGGTGATGCAGTCGGTGGACAATTCGATCACCACCTACACCACACGCGGGCTGTTCGGCCGCAAGATGACCACCCGGCAGGGTGAGGGCGCCCCCAACCCGACCTGGATCCCGGCCGGGCACGAGGTGGGCCGCCGGGTCGCCGACAAGATCGACGGTATCGCCGGCGGAGCCACCAGCAGTGTGTTCAATATTCCGATGACCGGCCACTTCATCGGCGGCTGTGTGATCGGGGAGAGCCCCGAGACCGGTGTCGTGGATCCCTACCAGCGGCTCTACGGCTATCCGGGGCTGCACGTGATCGACGGTTCGACCATTTCGGCAAACCTCGGTGTCAACCCCTCCCTCACCATCACCGCACAGTCCGAACGCGCGGTGGCGATGTGGCCGAACAAGGGCGAGGCGGACCCCCGGCCACCGCTCGGCGCGCCCTATCGGCGGGTCGCCCCCATCGCCCCGGTGTCGCCGGTGGTGCCGGAGTCGGCGCCCGCGGCGCTGCGGCTGCCGCTCATCGAAGTGAACCATCGGCCCGCCACTGTCGGCGGCGAGGAGTCGCGCTGAGCGGCCGGGAACACCGGCCCGCGGACGGCCGCCGCAGGCAGGTCCGGGCCGGTTCTCCCGCGGGTGTGAGCGCCTTCACATACGCTGGTGAGTAGCTGATGAGAGGGCCCGGTGCCCGGGCTCCGGTGCTGTGAGCGTTTACCCAGGGAAAATCGCGGGTAACGGATTGAGGTCGATACTCGCCGGAACCCGGTCGCCGGCGAGCGCGACGTCATGGGTCGGCCGGGCCGACACGGACGCATGCGCCGGAGAGGACTGACCGTGACGGACCAGAAGCCGGAACCAGACCAGGTCGAAGCACCGCAACTCAAGAGGTCGGTGGCGGCCTCGGCAATGGGCAATGCCACCGAATGGTTCGACTACGGTGTCTACGCCGCAACCGCCACCTACCTGACCGACGCATTCTTCCCCGGGGAACTCGGCACCCTCGGCACCATGCTCGGCTTCGCCGTTTCCTTCGTCCTGCGGCCGGTCGGCGGCATGGTCTGGGGCCCGCTGGGCGACCGGGTGGGCCGCAAAGTGGTGCTGGCCACCACCATCCTGCTCATGGCGGCCGCCACCGGTTTGATCGGCGTGCTGCCGACCCACAGCCAGGTCGGGGTGCTCGCCCCCATCCTGCTGATCCTGCTGCGCGTGGTGCAGGGTTTCTCCACCGGCGGCGAGTACGGGGGCGCGGCCACCTACCTGGCCGAATGCGCGAGCGATAAGAAGCGCGGCTTCTTCGGCAGCTTCCTCGAGTTCGGCACCCTCGGCGGTTTCGTCGGCGGTTCCGCGGTCGTGCTGCTGTGCCAGCTCATCCTCGGTTCGGACGCCATGCACGATTGGGGCTGGCGTCTCCCGTTCCTGATCGCCGTCCCGTTGGGCGCGATCGGCTGGTACCTGCGGACCAAGCTCGACGAATCGCCGGTGTTCACCGAGGTCAACGAGCAGGAGCATCCCGAAGGCGGGCTGCGGGTGCTGATCACCACCTACAAGCGCGAGCTGCTGACCCTGTCGGGCCTGGTCATCGCGCTGAACGTGGCGAACTACACCCTGCTCACCTACCAGCCGACCTATCTGCAGAACACCATCGGCCTCGGCGAGTCCACCACCACCGCCATGATGCTCGTGGGCCAGGTGGCGATGATGGCGTGCGTCCCCTTCTTCGGCCGGTTGTCCGACCGGACCGGGCGCCGGCCGCTGTGGCTGTTCTCGCTGGTCGGACTGGCGGTGCTGGCCGTACCGATGTACTGGCTGATGGGTGTGGGCACCGGCTGGGCGATCGTGGGCTTCGTCGTGCTGGGCCTGCTGTACGTTCCGCAGCTGTCCACGATCAGCGCGACCTTCCCGGCCATCTTCCCGACCCATGTGCGCTACGCCGGATTCGCCCTGGCCTACAACGTGTCCACGGCTGCGTTCGGCGGTACCGCTCCGCTCGTGAACGAGGCGGTGATCGAAGCCACCGGATGGAGCCTGTTCCCCGCCCTCTACATGGTGGCCGCCGCGTTGATCGGTCTGGTGGCATGGTATTTCCTGCGGGAGACCGCCGGGACGTCGTTGCGCGGCACCGAGGTGCCCGATGCCGCCGAACCCGACCCGCCGGCCACCGAAGAGAAGCAAATCGTCGCGTGATCCATCGGAAGGGCCGACCCTGATATGAGTGATGTCCGCAACCCGCCCATCGCCGAGGTCGTGAACTCGGCGCTGGAACAGACCATTCCGGTGGCGCACCGGATGGGGGTGCACGCCGAGGAGGTGCGTCGCGGGTACGCCGCTGCCACGGTGCCCGTCGAAGGCAACGGCAACCATTTCGGTGTCATGTACGCGGGGGTGCTGTTCACCGTGGGCGAGATCCTGGGCGGAGCCATCGCGGTGGCCAGTTTCGACACCACACGGTTCTATCCGCTGGTCAAGGACCTGCGGATAGTGTTCCGGAAACCGGCGACCACGGCGGTCCGTGCCCAGGCCACCCTGGACGACGCCGAGATCGACCGGATCGCGGCCGAGGCCAGGGCCAACGGTAAAGCGGATTTCACGCTGCGTGCGGTGCTCAGCGATGCCGACGGTGTGGTCGTCGCCGAAACCGAAGGGCTGTACCAGCTGCGCGCCCACCGGTGACGGGCCGCCGCGGCGCTACCGGCCCGGTCTCCCCGTATTCGGGGGAGCCGGGCAGCGGTCGGTCGCGGGTCAGCGCCCGGCCGAACCGCTCGGCGCGGGCGGGACCATGCGCCAGGGACCGCAGTTCTCGGTTTTGAAGCCCGCGTCGGTCGGTTTCACGGTGACCCGGATCGGGCCCAGCTTGGTGTAGTTGTTCTCGATGAGGTAGCTCATATCCGTGTTGTCGCCCTCGACCAGCCGCAGCCGCCGCCAGTCGCAGCTGCGGGCGGGATCGACCGGTCCGGGCGATTCCCAGGTTCCGGGCCGGATATCGATGCCGACCCGGTAGACGCCGTCGTGCGATATGTGATCCGCGGGCTCGGCCGCCGCGATACCGCCGCCCAGCACGGTCGCCGCCGTCAACACCGCCCCGGCGATCAGGAACGTGCCTGCACGCATTCGTTCTCCTCGGTATTTCTCTGTTTCTCGATACAGCGAGATCCTCCCGATCTCCCCGGCACGTGGGGCCTCGACCCCGCGCGCCGAAGACGCGCCAATACTATTGCCCGGTGGCGGAGCGTATACCCGTGGTGATCGTGGCCGGCTTCCTCGGTGCGGGAAAGACCACTCTTCTCAACGACCTGTTGCGCAACAACCGCGGCACCCGGATCGGGGTGGTGGTCAATGATTTCGGTGCCGTGAATATCGACGCGATGCTGGTGGCGGGCCAGGTCGACGCCATGGTGTCGCTGGGCAACGGCTGTGTGTGCTGCGCGGTGGACGTCTCCGAACTCGACGAGCTGTTCACCCGGTTGACCGATCCCCGCGCCGGTATCGATGTGATCGTGGTGGAGGCCAGCGGTCTGGCCGAACCGCGCAATCTGGTGCGCATGGTGGTGGGCAGCGAGAACTCCCGGATCCGCTACGGCGGCCTGCTCGAAGTGGTGGACGCGGGGGAGTTCGCCGGGAGCCGGGCGCGGCATCCGGAACTGGCGAGCCATCTGCGTCTGGCCGATCTGGTGGTGGTGAACAAGGCCGACCGGGTCGGTGCGGAGCAACTGGACGGGTTGCGCGCCGAGATCACGGAACTGACCGCCGGCGCACCGGTGTACGCGACCACGCGCGGACGGATCGACCCGGGTCTGCTGTTCGATCCGCGCCGCCGCGGCGAACCCCGGATCGGCGAGCAGCTGAGTCTCGACGAACTGCTGCGCGAGGAGCACGCGCACGACGAGCACGACGGTGACCACCGGCATCTGCACGACGATTACACCAGTGTGGTGTTCACCGAGACCGCGGCGCTGCATCCACGCCGGCTGGTCGATTTCCTGGAGAAACCGCCCGCCGGACTGTTCCGGGCGAAAGGTTTTGTCACCTTCGCCGCGCCCGGGCCCGGCCGCTTCCTCCTGCACGTGGTCGGCCGCGCGATCACCCTGGAACCGGTCGACCGGGCCCCCCGCGGCACCGGGACGGAACTGGTGCTCATCGGCACCGGTCTGGATACCGACGCGGTACTGGAACGGTTGCGCGCGACCGTGCACAGCGGGCCCGAGAGCCTGGACGATCAGGAGATGCTCGCGGTCTGGCGGTACGTCCCCGATATCGCGCGCGAGGTGGCGGACGACGACTACCCGCAGGCGTTGACCCATTCGGAGAGCCCGTCGGCGAACAGCTGACGTTTCCAGATCGGCACTTCGTGTTTGATCCGGTCCACCAGCGTCGAGCATGCCGCGAAGGCCTCGGCGCGATGCGGTGCGGCGACCGCCGTCACGATCGCCAGATCACCCACCACCAGGTCGCCGACGCGGTGCACGGCCGCCACCGGTAGACCGCTCGATTCGGCGACCGAGGCGCAGCATTCGCGCAGAAAACGGATCGCTTCCGGATGTGCCGAGTACTCCAGCGCCGAAACCGCCTGGCCGCCGTCGTGATCACGGACCACGCCGGTGAACAGCACTACCGCCCCGTGGTGCGGTCCACGGACGGCCGCGTCGACGACGGCGGGATCCAGGGCCCGGTCACTGATCTCGGCGAGCCGTACTCCGCCGACCGCCGCGGGGTGCTCGTGGCCGGGGGTTCCGGTGGACAGGTCAGGCATGTGCGCTCTCGTTCCCGATATTCTTCTCCCGCGGCGCGCCGGAGGTCTTCCGCGCACTGTCGTTCTCGTGTGCACCGCCGCCGGCCACCTGCGCGAGCAGATGCGTGAGCAGCGGTTCCAGTACCGCGATACCGTCTTTCACCCCGCCCGGGGAACCGGGCAGATTCACCACCACCGAACGGCCGGCCAGTCCCGCGACGCCGCGGCTGAGCGCCGCGAGGGGAAACTTCGCCGTGCCGCGCTGCCGGATCGCCTCGGCGACCCCGGGCAGTTCCCGGTCCAGCAGGGCCGCGGTCGCCTCCGGGGTGTGGTCGGTGGGGGAGGCGCCGGTACCGCCGGTGGTCACCACCAGGTCGGGGGTGGTGTGCAGCGCGTCGGCCAGGCCGTCGGCGATCTCGGCGTCGGCGTAGACGAGGGGTCCGCGGACGGTGTACCCGAGATCGCGCAGCCAGGACACCAGCCGTGGTCCGGTGGTGTCGGTCCGGGTTCCGGCCGCCGCGCCGGTGGAGGCCACGAGCACCACCGCAGTGCCGCTGATATCGCTTCGTGGAGTGGCCGCATGCGTTTCCGCTTCGGAGTGCGGCACCGGATGCGGGGCGGTCCCGGGATCGGCCGGTGCCTGCGCGCGGGTCCAGTGGCCGCGTTTTCCGCCCTCTTTGCTGAGCAGGCGTACGCCGTTCAGCTCCGCCGCCGGGTCGACCGCCTTCACCATGTCGTGCAGGGTGAGTCCGGCCACGGCCACCGCCGTCAGTGCTTCCATCTCCACCCCGGTGGGTCCGGTGGACTTGGCGGTGGCCTCGATGGTGATGGTGGAGTCGGTGAAACCGAATTCGACCTTCACCGAGGACAGCGCGAGCTGATGGCACAGCGGAATGAGTTCGGCGGTCTTCTTGGCACCCGCGATTCCGGCCAGCCGGGCGGTCGCGAGTACATCGGCCTTCGGCATATCGTCGGCGCGCACCAGCGCCACCACCTCCGCAGTGGTGCGCAGCTCCCCGCCCGCGACGGCGATCCGCGCGGTATCGGCCTTGGCGCTCACATCCACCATGCGGGCGCGGCCTTCGGCATCCACATGTGACAACTTGCTCATAGTTCCCACACTCGCACAGTCGCGCCGGGCGCGAGTTCGGTGACCGCGGCCGGAATATCGATCAGCACGTCGGCCGCCGCCATACTCGCGACGAGATGGGAACCGGGTCCGGAAACCACCTCCACGGCGTGCGGCCGCGTGCCGTGGCGGACCAGACGGCCGCGCAGGAACTGGCGGCGGCCCTCGGGCGAGCGGCACACCGCGCCCAGCAGTGGAAGCTCGTATTCGGGTACCGGGTCCAGCCCGGAGAGGTGCCGCAGGATCGGCCGGGCCAGCACCTCGAACGACACCACCGCGCTCACCGGGTTCCCCGGGAAACTCAGCACCGGCACACCGTCGACGACCGTGAGGCCCTGGGGGCCGCCCGGTTGCATGGCCACCGAGCCGAACTCGCCGCCGAGCGGGATGAGGACCTCCCGGACGACTTCGAAATCGCCCTTGGACACCCCGCCCGTGGTGATCACCAGGTCGGCGGCGGCGGTCGCGGAGCGGAGCAGCTGCCGGAATTCCGCGGGTTCGTCACCGCAGTGCTCGACAGCGGTCACCGCGACACCGTTGGCGGTGAGCGCGGCCGCCAATGCGATTCCGTTGGAGTTGTAGATGTGCCCCGGCCGCAGCTCGGTTCCGGCGGACACCAACTCGCTTCCGGTGCTGATGACGACCGCCCGCACCGGTGCGAACACCGGCACCCGGCCCACGCCCGCCGCGGCCAGCGCCGCGATATGACGTGGGGCGAGCACGGTCGCGGCGGGGACCAGTTCGGCACCCGCCCGGATATCGCTGCCCGGCTCCCGGACGAATTCGCCCGCCGAGCGGCCACGGGTGATCCGCACCGAGTGTTCGTCGGCGGTCGTATCCTCCACCGGGACCACACAGTCGGCGCCGTCCGGGAGCGGCGCCCCGGTCATCACCTTGCGCGCGGTCTCCGGTGGCAGCGCTTCGTGGCCGGGATCACCGGCGGCGATCACACCGGTGGTCGGCAGGGTCACCGGGGTGACCGCGACATCCTGCGCGCGCACGGCGTAGCCGTCCATGGCGGAGTTTCGGAAAACGGGCAGATCGATCGGCGCGTGCTGATCCTGGGCGAGCCGGCGGCCGAGCGCCTCGGCCACCGGGACGTATTCCACCGGCCGGGCGGCCAGCGGCCGCAACAGCTGTTCGATGGTGTCGCGGTAGTCGTCCGCCGACCGGACCGGACGACTGGCGGGCCGAGAAATCATAGGGCCAGACTAGCCCGTGTTTTGAAAGTGGTCTGTGTTGAGGTCGCCGCTGAGCGGCGCCCTCAACAGGGGTTTCGGGAGGGCTGTGTCTGTGTTGGCGTGTCGGTGACCCGATGAAGTGAGGTCTCCGGTAAATGGTTCAGCGACGAAGCAAGAACCAGAAGTACCGGAGACCTCGTGCCCAGCGTAGTGGTGACGAGGCGAGCGGATCTGACCGATGCCCAGTGGGCGCGGTGGGAGCCGTTGCTGCCTCGCGGGAAGAAGGCGGGCCGCCCGCCGAAATGGACGAAACGGCAGCTCATCGACGGGATCCGATGGCGTACCCGGGTGGGTTCCCCGTGGCGGGACGTGCCGGAGTGCTACGGGTGCTGGCAGACGGTGTACGGGTTGTTCCGCCGTTGGCAGCGCGCGGGAGTGTGGGCGTTGATCTGGAAGATGCTGCAGGCGTTCTCCGACGCGTCCGGACGCATCACCTGGCGGGTGAGTGTGGACTCCACCATCACCCGCGCGCATCGGCACGCCGCCGGAGCCCGCCGTGACGGACACAGCCAGGCCGAACCGCCGGGCGGGGCCGATATCGAACCAGACGATCACGCATTGGGACGTTCACGTGGTGGCTGGACCACCAAGACGCATTTGGCGTGCGAGCAGGGCCGCAAGGTGCTGTCGCTGCTGCTCACCGCCGGTCAGCGGGCCGACTGCCCGCAGTTCACCACTGTGCTCGACGCGATCTCGGTGCCGCGGCTGGGCCGTGGACGCGCACGGACCCGCCCTGACCAGGCGCTGGCCGACAAGGCCTACAGCTCCCGCGCCAACCGCACCTACCTGCGTGAACGCGGGATCAAGGCCACGATCCCGATCAAGAAGGACCAGGCCGCCAACCGACGCAAGAAAGGCTGCGCTGGTGGCCGGCCACCAGCGTTCGACCCCGAACAATACAAGGACCGGCACGCCGTCGAGTGCGGCATCGGCCAGCTGAAGGAAAACCGTGCCATGGCAACCAGATACGACAAACTCGCCGTCCGCTACCAAGCAACCGTCCACATCACAGCCATCAACCAATGGCTCCGACACGGGTGAGGACGGGCACACCCCCGCCCTACCCACTTTTGAAACACTGGCTAGTAGCGCGCACCGGACGATCGCCGCCGGTCGTGGCCTACGGCGACGCGCGGGCCGGGTTCTCGATACCGGCCGATACCGCGGAGGCTCGATATCGAGGTGGACCCGGCGTACATAATGGAGGGGTGACGCTGGTCGAAATGGGGATCCCCACCGTGCGGTCCGGGCGCCCTTCCTTCGATGGACGTCCGGAAACGCCGCTGCTGGTGGATCGATTCGGCCGGACCGCGCGGGATCTGCGGGTGTCCATCACGGAGAAGTGCTCGCTGCGCTGTACCTACTGCATGCCCGAGGAAGGGCTGCCGGCCATCCCGCCCGCGGAGTTGCTCACGGCGGCCGAGATCGTTCGCCTGGTCACGCTCGCCGTCCGCGATCTGGGTGTACGCGAGGTGCGGTTCACCGGCGGTGAACCGCTGATGCGCCGCGATCTGGAGGAGATCGTGGCCGGCTGTCACGCGGCGGTACCGGAGGTGCCCCTGGCCATGACCTCCAACGGGGTCGGCCTGCGGCATCGCGCCGCCGGGCTGGCGGCCGCCGGGCTGAGCCGGGTAAATATCTCCCTCGATACCGTGGATCGGGCCGATTTCGCCCGGTTGACCCGCCGGGACCGGCTGGATTCGGCGCTGTCGGGTATCCGTGCCGCCGGCGCGGCCGGGCTGGCGCCGGTGAAGCTGAACGCGGTCCTCATGCGGCAGACCCTGCACGGTGCCACGGACCTGCTGCGCTGGTGCCTGGACGAAGGGTGTGAACTGCGGTTCATCGAGGAGATGCCGCTGGACGCCGACCACGAATGGGCGAGGACCGATATGGTGACCGCCGCCGAACTACTGGAGGTGCTGGGCGCCCGCTTCCGGCTCACCGCCGTCGGCCGCGACGATCCGGCCGCACCCGCGGAGACCTGGCTGGTCGACGGGGGCCCCGCCACCGTCGGCATCATCGCCTCGGTGACCCGCAAATTCTGCGATACCTGTGACCGCACCCGGCTCACCGCCGACGGTATGCTGCGGTCCTGCCTGTTCAGTGATCAGGAGTTCGATCTGCGCGCGAGTCTGCGCGCCGGGGTGAGCGATGCGGAACTCGCGCAGCTGTGGCGCGGCGCGATGTGGCAGAAATGGGCGGGCCACGGTATCGATGCCGAGGATTTCGTCCCCCCGGAACGCACGATGGGAGCAATAGGTGGTTGAGGTCCGCTACTTCGCCGCCGTGGCCGATGCGGTCGGCAAGGACACCGAGACCCTGGACCTGCCCCCCGGCGCCACGATCGCCGACCTCCGTTCCCGGTTGAGCGCGGTCTACGGTCCGGAACTGGACAAGATGCTCGGTGTCTGCGCGTACCTGATGGGTGACGAGCTGACCCGGGACAGCGGTGCGACACTGACCGCGCGCGTCGATGTCATGCCACCCTTCGCGGGCGGCTGATCAGCGCCGCCCGGGGTGATCACTGCGTAGGCGCGCGACAGCCGGTCGCCCGGCTCCGGACGAGAACTTGCGCTACGGGCCGGTGCGTGACTCCTGGAAACCGTATCGACTCCGCGCTGACTGTCCGGGGCCGGGGCCCGCACCGGACAGTGCATGCGGGCCGCCGTGGCGGACAGGTGCTCAGCGCCACCAATCGTCGAGCGGAGACACCGGAACCGTGCGCTTGTGCCGGGTGGTCCGGTAGACCGTTTCGAGGCGCTTCGCCACTTCCTCGGTGACGTCCTTGCCCTCGAGGTAGTCGTCGATCTCGCTGTAGCGCAGGCCGAGCGCTTCCTCGTCGGGCAGCGCCGGACGGTCGTCCTCCAGGTCCGCGGTCGGCACCTTGGAGGACAGGCGCGCGGGTGCGCCCAATTCCTCGAGCAGTGCGGCACCCTGCCGTTTGGTCAGACCGGACAGCGGGGTGACATCCACGCCGCCGTCGCCGTACTTGGTGAAGAACCCGGTGACCGCTTCGGCGGCGTGATCGGTACCGATCACCAGCAGGTTGTCCTGACCGGCGATGGCGTACTGGATCACCATCCGCTCGCGGGCCTTGATGTTGCCGCGCACGAAATCTCGTAGTTTGCCGACCTCGAGGGCCGAAGCCACCTCTGCCGCCACGGCGTTGGCGCCCGGCCGGACGTTCACCACCACCGATTCGTCGGGCGCGACGAAGGTCATGGCGACGCGGGCGTCGGCTTCGTCGGATTGAACACCGTAGGGTAGCCGCACCGCGACGAAGCGGACCTCGTGACCTTCGGCGCGCAACTCTTCGACGGCCAGCTGGCACAGCCGTCCGGCGAGGGCGCTGTCCTGGCCCCCGCTGATGCCGAGCACGAAACCCTTCGCCGGTGTGGCGCGCAGATAGTCCTTCAGGAAATCGACGCGGCGCCGAATCTCGTCCTTCGGCTCGATGTTCGGCAGCACACCCAGTTCGGAGATGATCTGTTCACGCAGGTTGCCCATGCCGGATCACTCTACTGCTCGGTGGAAACGGCCACGCGACGAACAAGGGCTTCCCAGTTGTCGCCGATCTGCTCGCGCGTGTAACCGAGTGTGCGGAGCTGGTGCAGGACGAGCGCGGCGCCGAGCGCGGCCAGCAGGATGTCGGCCAGCAGGGCGGGATCACCCGGGCTGCCCGCGTCGCGCAGCAGCATCGCCACATGGGTTTTCAGTACGAGGTAGGGCCGGCTGCTGAAAAGGTCCTCGGAGGAGCCGAGTTCGGCCGCCCGATGCAGTTCCCCCGCCACCTCGAGATCCAGCAGCCGGGCCCGCCCGAAGGCGACGAGCCGCTCCACCGGCGGCGCACCCGGCCCCAGCGGCGGTGGGCCGAAGATGAATGCCTCCTGCGCCTGGGTCTCGGAATGGTCGAGCAGCGCGTACATCAGGCCGGTCCGGTTGCCGAACCGCCGGAACACCGTACCCTTGCCGACCCCGGCCCGTTTGGCGAGCGCGTCCATGGTGAGGGCGTCCACGCCGTGGTCGCGGACGAGTTCCTGTGCGGCGTCGAGCAGCCGGCGCCGGTTGCGCGCGGCGTCGGCGCGTTCGGCGGGTTCGGCGGTACCGGGTAGTTCGGGTCCCACCCCCCGGCGCGGCGGCCGGATCCGCAGTGCGAGCGGCTCGGCCGACGCGGGGTTCGGTCGCGGGTCGCCCGGGGGTCCGGATTCGGCGGAATCCGGACCGAGTGTGTCGTAGTTCACGGCGCTGTGCGTCCCTCCGGAGGAATGTAGCGGACCGCGGTCCGGTTAACCTGGGTAGTGCGATCGTCACACAACTAGTACCGCAGGAGTGAACATGAGCCAGACCCGTATCGTCGCCCTCGTCGGCAGCCTTCGCGAGGCCTCGGTCAGTCGGCAGGTCGCCGAGGCGGCGGCCTCGACCGCGCCCGCGGGCGCCGAGGTCTCCCTCTACGAAGGTATCGGTGATATCCCGTTCTACAACGAAGATATCGACATCGCGGGTTCGGTACCGGCCGCCGCCCAGGCGCTGCGCGACGCGGTCGCGGCGAGCGACGGTCTGCTGTTGGTCACTCCGGAATATAACGGCACCCTGCCGGCGGCACTGAAGAATGCGATCGATTGGCTGTCCCGTCCCTACGGCGTGGGCGCGATCAGCGGTAAGCCGGTGGCCGTCCTCAGTGGTTCGATCAGCCCCAACGCCGCCCGGTGGGCGCACGCCGACGCGGTCAAGTCCGTGGGTATCGCCGGCGGGAAGATCGTCGAGGAAGCGCACCTGCACTATGCCGCGTGGGGCGAGCGCTTCGCCGCCGGCCACCCGCGTGAGGACGCCGAGGCGCAGCGCGAACTGACCGAGTCGGTGAAGGTTCTGGTCGCCGCGGCCAGCGGGGAGCTCGTCTCCGCCTGATTTTCAGCGCATCGCGAGGGCCGCTCCGTCGACGACGGAGCGGCCCTCGCGTTTCCGGTCGGTCGGTTTCCTACGGGACCCGAGGGCCTGCTGGGACCCGGAGCGACTGGTGTGACAGACGTAGCCTCCTGCGTTTGCTGAAAGAGAACTGGCCCGGCCGCTTTGTGATCTGGGCCACGGCGAATACGGCGTGTCGAGTTGCTGTCCTGCGGCTTACAGCGGTGAAATCACATGGTTGTGACTCGCAACATCTCGTGTTGTTTCTTTCTGTCGGCCACTAGGTGTAGTGTCATCGATGCCTGGAGGCGGCGGCGCAATCGGCCCGCCGGCACCGGGTGGAACCGGCCCGGACGTGGCGTTTCAGGGTCGGTCCTCGGAGTTTGCGCAGATCATCCGATCGTGCCGACACACCGCACAACACAGACGGGTCACCGGCTGGATCAGGCATGCGGTGAGCTCGGCCCGGAGGGCGGCGGACCGTCACCACGAAGGACCGCGAACACCGCACATAGGCACAGGAGAGAGGGACTCGAATGATCACCGTGTACACCAAGCCCGCTTGCGTGCAGTGCAACGCCACCTACAAGGCCCTCGACAAGGCCGGGGTGGAATACCAGGTCGTCGATATCTCCACCGATGCCGATGCCCGCGACTACGTGATGGCCCTCGGCTACCTGCAGGCCCCCGTCGTCGTCTCCGGTGATGAGCACTGGTCCGGTTTCCGGCCCGACCGCATCAAGGCGTTGGCCACCGTCGCAGCCTGAGTGCGTCGGGCCCGCAGGCGGCAGCGCAGCGTAACCACCACGAAGGGCCCGCGCTCAGGCGCGATGGATACAGCCTGAGCGAACAGCGCGCCCGACCGGGTCGGGGAACAGGGGAGGTGAGATGTCCGAGTCGCATACGCTGGTCTATTTCTCCAGTGCGTCGGAGAACACCCACCGATTCGTCGAGAAGCTGGATATCCCGGCGCTCCGGATCCCCCTGTACACCACCGACTCGCTGCGGGTCGACGAACCCTACGTCCTGATCGTTCCCACCTACGGGGGCGGTCGGCACGTATTCGGTTCGACACGTTCCGACAAGGAATTCGTCCCGCGCCAGGTCGCCAAGTTCCTCAACGATCCGCACAACCGCGCCCTGTTGCGCGGCGTCATCGCGGCGGGGAACACGAACTTCGGCGACACCTTCTGCTTCGCAGGCGATGTCATCTCGCGTAAATGCGGGGTGCCCTACCTGTACCGCTTCGAACTCATGGGAACCGCCGAGGACGTCGCCCGCGTCCGTGAGGGATTGGGATTGTTTTGGCAGCAACAACGACAGCACCAGCAGGTATGACCGCCCGCCTGGAGCAGCCCCCGCAGCGCGCCGGCGAGTCCGGTGAGGTCCTGGACTACCACGCCCTCAATGCGATGCTCAACCTGTACGGCCCGAACGGCGAGATCCAGTTCGACAAGGATCGCGAGGCCGCGCACCAGTACTTCCTGCAGCACGTCAACCAGAACACCGTCTTCTTCCACAACCTCGACGAGAAGCTCGACTACCTCGTCGAGGAGAACTACTACGAGTCCGAGGTGCTCGAGCAGTACAGCCGGGCCTTCGTGAAGAAGCTGTTCCAGCAGGCCTATGCCAAGAAGTTCCGGTTCCCCACCTTCCTCGGCGCGTTCAAGTACTACACCTCCTACACCCTCAAGACCTTCGACGGGAAGCGCTACCTGGAGCGTTTCGAGGACCGGGTGTGCATGGTGGCGCTGACCCTGGCCGCCGGTGACGAGGTCCTCGCGAGCAAACTCGTGGAGGAGATCATCGACGGCCGTTTCCAGCCGGCCACCCCGACCTTCCTCAACTCCGGGAAAAAACAACGTGGTGAGCCCGTTAGTTGTTTTCTCCTTCGCATAGAGGACAATATGGAGTCCATCGGGCGCTCCATCAACTCCGCGCTGCAGCTGTCCAAGCGCGGCGGCGGGGTGGCGCTGCTGCTCAGCAATATCCGTGAGCACGGCGCCCCGATCAAGAAGATCGAGAACCAGTCCTCGGGCGTCATCCCGATCATGAAATTGCTCGAGGATTCCTTCTCCTACGCCAACCAGCTCGGTGCGCGGCAGGGCGCGGGTGCGGTGTACCTGCACGCCCACCACCCCGATATCTACCGCTTCCTCGACACCAAACGGGAGAACGCGGACGAGAAGATCCGCATCAAAACCCTCTCGCTGGGTGTGGTGATCCCCGACATCACCTTCGAACTGGCCAAGAAGAACGAGGACATGTACCTGTTCTCGCCATACGACGTGGAACGTATCTACGGCAAGCCGTTCGCCGATGTCGACGTCACCGAGAAGTATTACGAGATGGTCGACGACAAGCGGATCCGCAAGTCCAAGATCAAGGCGCGCGAGTTCTTCCAGACCATCGCCGAGCTGCAGTTCGAATCCGGCTACCCCTACATCATGTTCGAGGACACGGTGAACCGGGCCAACCCGATCGCCGGCAAGATCACCCACTCCAACCTGTGCTCGGAGATCCTGCAGGTCTCCACGCCGTCGATCTACAACGACGACCTCACCTACGCGCACGTGGGCAAGGACATCTCCTGCAACCTGGGATCGCTCAATATCGCCAAGGCGATGGATTCCCCGGATTTCGCGCGCACCATCGAGGTCTCCATCCGGGCCCTGACCGCCGTCTCCGATCAGACCCATATCAACTCGGTGCCCTCGATCGAACAGGGCAACAACTCCTCGCACGCCATCGGCCTCGGCCAGATGAACCTGCACGGCTACCTGGCCCGCGAACACATCCACTACGGGTCCGACGAAGGCCTGGATTTCACGAACATCTACTTCTACACCGTCGTCTACCACGCCCTGCGGGCCTCGAATACGATCGCGCGAGAACGTGGTACGTACTTCGGCGGGTTCCCCGAATCCAAGTACGCCTCCGGTGAGTACTTCGACAAGTACACCGACCAGGTGTGGGAACCGAAGACCGAGCGGGTCGCCCGATTGTTCGCCGACGCCGGTATCCGCATCCCCACCCAGGACGACTGGCGGGAACTGAAGGCCGCGGTCATGGAGCACGGCCTCTACAACCAGAACCTGCAGGCCGTCCCGCCGACCGGATCGATCTCCTACATCAACCACTCCACCAGTTCCATCCACCCGGTGGCGTCGAAGATCGAGATCCGCAAGGAAGGCAAGATCGGTCGCGTCTACTACCCGGCCCCGTACATGACCAACGAGAACCTCGACTACTACCAGGACGCGTACGAGATCGGCTACGAGAAGATCATCGACACCTACGCCGCGGCCACCCAGCATGTGGACCAGGGCCTGTCGCTGACGCTGTTCTTCAAGGACACGGCCACCACCCGCGACCTGAACAAGGCGCAGATCTATGCCTGGCGCAAGGGCATCAAAACCCTCTACTACATCCGCCTGCGGCAGATGGCGCTGGAGGGCACCGAGGTCGAGGGCTGCGTGAGCTGCATGCTCTGACGCCCTGAACACTATTTCCATCGCGGTTGCCGGCGTCCATGTCCCTCTTATGGCGGCATGGGGCGCCGGTAGTCGTGCCCGGTAACACCGATAGCATCGGATAGCGCCGGTCGCTATATTGGAAGTATGACCAGGACGATCAGCCAAGCCGAGTTGCGCAACGGCAGCGCGGGTGTGATGGACGCGCTGGAAGCGGGCGAGGATTTCGTCATCACCCGCAACGGGCGACCTGTCGGGGAGCTGCGTCCCATCACCCCCCGGCACAGTCTGACGACTGCTGAACTGAAACGTCGACTCGCCAGATTCGCGGGCACTGCGAATGCCGTGGACGAGCGCGCGGAAATCGACGCCGCCTTCGGGGAAGACCGACTGGATGACTGAACTCGGCGGCAAGTTCCGCTATCCAGTCGGTCTGTTGGATACCTGTGTGCTCATCGACCTGGCCACAATCGATGACGCGTACCTTCCGATCCAGCCGAGAATCTGCGCGGTAACGCTCGCGGAACTGGGTTTGGGCATTGCCCTTGCGTCGGATCCGAAAACGCTCGCGCTCCGTACCGAACGACTCCTGGAGATCGAGCACGCCTTCGATGCGCTGCCGTTTTCTCCCACCGCAGCACGGCGGTTCACCTCGATGGCAAAACTGGTTGTCGCGGCGGGACGAAACCCCAAGCCGCGCAAGATGGATTTGATGATCGCTGCAATCGCCTCGGCGAACGATCTGCCGCTGTTCACCCGCAATGTGGACGACTTCAAAGGTCTGGACCCGTTACTGACGGTGGTCGCGCTCTGAAGCACGGGGCCGGCGGGACGGAGGTTCCCGGTGCGACCGGCCATCGGTGCACCGGGAACCCGGTTGCCCGGAATCAGGCCAGCGCCGGGAGGACTTCGCGTTCGAAGAGTTCGATACCGCTGGTGTCGTAGGCCGCTTCGGGGAAGTTGAAGATGGCGTAGCCCAGCCCGCGATCGCGGACGGCGGACAGTTTCTCCACGATCTGTTCCGGGGTGCCGACCGCCGCGCCGCCGTTGTTCAGGTTGTCGACGTAGGCGCGGGCCTTCTCCGCGCCCAGGATCGGGGCGATCCGCGCGGCGTGCTCGGACTTGCGCTGTTCGACCTCGGCCTCGGTGGCGCCGATGGCGACATTGAAGTTGGCGCTGCGCACGATGGCGTCGAAATCCGTGCCGACCTCGGCGCAGTGCGCGCGCAGGATCTCCGATTTGTGGGTGAACTCGTCGGGGTTGTTACCGGCGAAGTTCGTGTAGTTCGCATATTTCGCGGCGATACGCAGGGTTTTCTTCTCGCCGCCGCCCGCGATCCAGAGCGGTAGGCCGCCCTCCTGGGCGGGTAGCGGGCGCACGATCGCGCCGTCCACCTGGTAGTAGCGGCCGTCGAGGGTGGCGGCGCCGGTCTGCCAGGCCTGACGGAAGATCTGCACCCCTTCGTCGAGCCGGCCGAGCCGCTCCCCGGCGGTGGGGAAACCGTATCCGTAGGCGCGCCACTCGTGTTCGTACCAGCCGCCGCCGATACCCATTTCGGTGCGGCCGCCGGAGATCAGGTCCACAGTCGCCGCGACCTTGGCGAGGTAGGCGGGGTTGCGGTAACTGATTGCCGTACACATCTGGCCCAGCCGCACCCGGGTGGTGGTGGCGGCGAAGGCGGACATGAGGGTCCAGGCTTCGTGGGTGGCTTCCTCGCTCGGCTCCGGAACGGTGTGGAAATGGTCGTACACCCACAGCGACTCCCACACCGGGTTCGCATCGGCGCGGGCCGCCAGACCCCGCATCACCTCCCAGTGGGTAGCGGGATCGAGACCGACCAGGTCGAGACGCCACCCCTGCGGGATGAAGATTCCGAAGCGCACAGCACTCTCCTCAGATGTCGGGCCCGGGGGCCACGGCGAGATATCTCCATGTCCACTCTGTCGAGATCCCGGCGGCCGGGCAACCGTTGTGCGCTGCCCGCGCCGAATCGCGGCGCCGTTGCCGCTCCTGCCCTCATTTCCGGTGCTTGACTACGACGTAGCGTCACACCGGAAGCTGGTGCCATGAGGATCAGCGAAATAGCCACCGCCGCCGGAACGACTCCCCGCGCCGTCCGTCACTATCACCGGCTGGGCCTGCTGCCCGAACCGGTCCGCCCCGACAACGGCTACCGCGACTACGGACTGGCGGAGCTGGCGCGGCTCATGCGTATCCGCTGGCTCGCCGACAACGGGCTGCCGCTGGGCGCCGTGGCCGCCGTGTTCGAGACCGAGCGCGGAACATCGGATACCGATGACCTCCGCGCCGATCTGGCGGCCCTGCACGACGAGATCTCCCACCGCGTCGCCCAGCTCGTCCGTAAGAAGGAAGGGCTCGGCCGGATGCTGGCCGCCGTCGACGCGGGCCGGATGCTCACCGCGTTACCTGTGGAGCTCGCCGATGCGCTCGACACCGCCAGGGACCAGGCCGACGACCTGGAACGCGTCGCACTCGACCGGGAGCGCGATCTGCTGGAGATCATCGCCATCTCCGGCGGCACCCCGGATGAAATGTTCAGCTGGTTCACGCGCGCGTTCTCCGATACCTCGGCCCGGGAGAGCTACCGCCGGATGCTGCATGGCTGGGAGCGATTGAGCGGCCGGGCGGTGGAACAGTCGGGGGAGTTGATCGAACAGGTGGCGCAGGAGCTCGCCGCCGGGCTGCGTGCTGCCGACTTCGAATCGCTGACGGCTTCCGGCGCTCCCGGCGACGCGAGCGGGCCCGATCTGCCGCTCCCGGCACTCGTGCCCGACCCGGCCCAGCGCCGAGCGGTACTGCGGGCGATCGAACTGCTCACCGGCGCGGACGATCGACCATGACCGGGCGCACAACCAGGTTCCTGCGGAACCAGGGCCGGGCCTACCGTGCGGTCTGGTTGTGGTCGCGCCGGCGCACCGATTGCGACGGCCGGGAACGCGCACCGTTGCCCGGTACGCAGGGCGCGCTGGCGATGCCACTGGCCTTTCTGGCGGCGACCTTGCTGGAGATGGCGGTGCTCCACATCCTGATCCCATGGGCATGGCTGAGTGTTTCGCTGGGCGTGCTGTCGCTGTGGTCCTTGCTGCTGCTGTTCGCGATGTTCGTCGCGGATATCGCCTACCCGCACTACGCCACCGACCGTGCGCTGGTGCTGCGCCGCGGCGGCCGCGAGATCGCGACCATCGCGTTCGACCGGATCGCGGCCGTCGCCGAACATCGCCGCTACGACCACACCGGAACAGCCCTCGACGGCGACCGCCTGTTCCTCGCCGGACCGGACGGCACCACCGTCGATATGACACTCCGCGAACCGGTCGATATCCGGGTGGAGTCGCTGCTGCCCAGCGGCCGGATCTCCGCCGCGGTGACCCGGATCAGCCTGTTTCTCGACAATCCCGAGCAACTCCGTGGCACGCGGACACGCCCGGGAGTGTGAAACGCCGTGTGACGAACCTTTCGATGCGGACTTCCCGTGGTCAGGATGTATTCTGATCAAGAATGCGTTCGCATTCATAGACAGTTATCCGGTTCGGGCGTGTACCTACGTGCGTAGCGGCGACCTGAGAGGAGGTGGTGTTGCAATGCGCAGCGAACCTCCCAGTCGAAGGCCGCGCGGCGTCGTCCGCCCGCATTTCCGCTTGCAGTAACTGCCGGCGGAGCGGCCCGGCTCGGCGCCTCGCGGTGTGACTTTCCTTCGAAATCACTCGCAACTCACTGCTGTGCCGAGGACTTCTCATGTCGCAGATCGATCTCATCGAAGTGCCCACGACGCTGTCGGAATCCCTCCAGGGCGTGGTCGAGAGCCACCGCGTCGATGCCGCGCTGCACTGGCTGGACAACCATCCGCCGCACGTCATCGCCGACGAACTCGCGCGGATGGACGCCGTCGAAGCCGGGGTCGCGTTCCGATTGCTGGACAAGGATCTGGCGCTGGCGGTGTTCGAGGAACTCGAACCCGTCGATCAGCAGCAGATCCTGCAGGGCCTGCGGGACCAGAGTTTCCGCGAACTCGTCGAGGATATGGCGCCCGACGACCGGGCCCGCATGCTGCGCGAAGCGCCGGCGAAGGTGGCCAAGAAAGCCCTCGCCGGCCTGAGCCTCCGCGAACGCCGGATGACCGCCGCGCTGCTCGGCTACCCCGAGGGCTCGGTCGGCCGGTACATGTCGCCCGAGGTCGTAGCCATCCCCGGCACCCTCACCGTCGCCGACGCCCTGCGCACGGTCCGGCTCAAGGGCGGTAACGCCGAAACGGTCTACACCCTCCCCGTGGTCGACGCGAGCCGCCGCCTCCAGGGCATCGTGGAACTGCGCGAACTCGTACTCACCGGCCCCGACACCATGGTCGCCGACCTCGTCGTCACCGAACCGGCGTTCGTCCGCGCCACCGATTCGGCGGAGAAGGCCGCGCGCCTCATGCGCGAGACCAACGACATCAACCTGCCCGTCGTCGACAGCGAGGACCGGCTCGTCGGGCTGCTCACCATCGACGACGCGGTCGAGGTCATCGAGGCCGCCGACAGCGAGGACGTCGCCAAACAGGCCGGTTCGGCGCCCTGGGAAGGCCACTACATGGCTGCCGGGGTCTTCCAGCTCGCCCGCTACCGCGCGCTGTGGCTGATGCTGCTACTGGTCGCGGCGACGCTGACGGTAAGCGTGACGGGGTTCTTCGAGGCCACCCTCGAACAGGCCGCGCAACTGGCGTTGTTCATTCCGCTGCTCATCGGGGCGGGCGGTAACGCCGGGGCGCAGGCCGCCACGGCCTGTGTACGTGCGGTCGCGGTCGGCGAGGTACGCGGCGGCGACCTGTTCAAGGTCATCTGGCGGGAGTGCCGGGTGGGGTTGGTACTCGGGACCATGCTCGCGGTCGTCGGCGTGATCATCGGCGGACTGTTCGTCGGCCCCCGGGTCGCGGTGGTCGTCGGGGTCACTCTGGTGCTCATCTGTGCCTGGGCCGCCACCATCGGCGGCACCATGCCGCTGCTGGCCAAGCGGCTGCGGATCGACCCGGCGGTGGTGTCGGCGCCCATGGTCACGACGCTGGTCGACGCGACCGGGCTGATCATCTACTTCACCACGGCGAAACTGGTTCTGGGGATCTGAGCGGGGCCGCGCCGGGTCGAGTCCGGCGCTCGTGCCGGCCGGGCCTGTGCAGTGCGGAGCGATGGTTCGCGCTGTGCTTGTTATTCGACAGCGCGGCAAAGTTCGTGCGGGGAATCCAACGCCTATTCGCCGCAGAATCTGCGGCGAATAGGCGTAGTATCGCCGCATGACGTCCGGGTACCGGAAGTACATCTGGCAGCGTGCCGACTGGCCGGTGTTCGCATACGACGCCGCCCGGTTGGTTGCGCCCTTGACCGAGGTGGCCCATCAGCAGGGGCGTCTGCTGGGCCGGCTCGCCGAGACCGCCGATTCTGTGCAGGACGAGGCAAGCTTGGCTGTGCTGACCCAGGATGTGGTCAAGACCAGCGAAATCGAGGGCGAACTGCTGGACGTGGCCTCCGTGCGTTCCTCTCTCGCGCGTCACCTCGGGGTGGATATCGGGGCGCTCGCTCCGGCCGATCGGCATGTGGACGGTGTCGTCGAAATGGTGCTCGATGCCACCGCGCACCACGACCGGCCCGTTACCGCGGAACGTCTGTTCGGCTGGCACGCCGCCCTTTTCCCGACGGGATACTCCGGCCGGACCCGGATCAACATCGGCTCCTGGCGCACCGACGAGGCCGGACCGATGGAGGTGGTGTCCGGTGGCTACGGTCGACAGCGCGTGCACTTCGAGGCGCCGCCGGCCGAGCGGCTGGACGTCGAGATGCGAAAGTTCCTGGACTGGGTCGATGCCGATACCGCGGAACCGGCGATCGTCAAGGCCGGATTGGCGCATCTGTGGTTCGTGACCGTGCACCCCTTCGACGACGGAAATGGCCGCGTCGCGCGCGCCCTGGGTGATCTGTGGCTGGCGCGCGCCGACCACAGCTCCCGGCGGTTCTACAGCCTCTCCGCACAGATTCAACGCGACCGCGCGGCGTACTACCGAATCCTGGAACGCACCCAGAAGGGCTCGCTCGATGTGACGGAGTGGCTGATCTGGTTCCTCGAAGCGCTCCGGCGCGCGATCATGCACTCGGATGAGACGGTCGACAGGGTTCTGCTGAAGTCACGTTTCTGGCGGCAACGGAAGTCGATCCCGATGAACGACCGCCAGCGGGCGATCCTGAACCGGCTCCTGGACGGGTTCAACAGCAAACTCACCACTCGCAAGTGGGCGATCATCACCAAATGCTCTCAGGACACTGCGCTGCGCGATATCAATGAACTGGTCGCCCTCGGAGTATTGCTGCGATCGGACGCGGGTGGTCGGAGCACCTCCTACGAGCTCGCGGTGCCCTGAGGCCGACAGACCCCGGCGTTCATGGGTTCATCCGCCAGGGTGATACGGCTCGCCGAAGTGGTCGGTGCGTGCGCGGCCCTCAAACCAAGTCGGCGACCGGCCGGATGAGTAGCTCGGTGACATACCGGTAGTCCGACTCGAGCCACGCCCCGAAATCTGTGTCACGGTAGGCGGTCGCCAGTGTGAGCCACCCCAGGAAGAACCCGGCCCCGCCGCAGGCGGCGCTGCCTCCGTCACCACCACAGACGACGGCCGGCTCGGTGGTGAACTCGTAACGATAGGGATCCTGACCGATCACCAGACCCCAGAGGTTCGCCACCCGATGTGGCCCTGCCGAATGATCGAAGGGATAGCCGCCACCCAAGCTGTCGTCACCCCATCGAAATAGTGTGGAGGCTCCGGCACCGCACGCGTACTCCCACTCGTCCGGTGTGCTCGCCCGCACTCCCCGCGCGGCGGTCTCACGCAACGCCTGTTCGTAGGAAACCTGTTCCACCACTTGGGCGTGGCGCACCTGCCCCAACTCATCGAACTCGACCTTCAGACCTCCGTCCGGGCCCGACAGCACGACCGTGGTGCCGGGCCCAGCATCGGTTTCGGCGACCAACTCGCGGACCCGCGGATCATCGGCCGGCACATTCTCGAGGCATGGATCCAGCGCCTCCACCCCGACAAGCAGCGCTGGAAGTTCCACTATCCGATCCGGTGAGGTCATCGCGTCGACGAACTGCGTGATCGCCGGCAGGCCGTACTCGCCGGCGCTCTCGGCGAAATCGGCCGCCTGGTGGGGCGACGGGACGAACCGGCCCCCGTCGTAACCGAGGCGTACCCGACCGCCCGGGACCAGCGAGAACCGCGTACCCGCCTTGTCGAACAAGGCAATACGCTGTTGCCGGCCGACGTACTCATGGGAGTGGATACCGACAAGCTCCGCGCTGTTCTCGCGGGCTATGGCACGCGCAACCCGCATGGCCGATTCGTCGGACAGCTCCCGCCACCGCGCAGCGGTCAGATCCACATGGGTCACCCCGGCATTCTCGCGAGAGGCGTCGTACGGTGCCAAGCCAGAAGCGTAGGCCCGGTGGGAGTGGTATTCGACATAGGCCACACGACAGTCCACAGACCTGCTACGCGGGCAGGAAGCAGTGGGGAACACCGCGTTCCGGAGGCGCTCAAAGGATTTGGTCGCCGCCCGACGTGGGTCGGTGAGCAGGGTGACGAATCCGCCGGAGCGTTGACTATGCGTGCAGGTCCGGGAGGCTTGGGCGGTTGCGTCGAGTTTTTAGCGCCGGTAACGTCTGGGCGAGCCGGCAGCAGGGGGCGGAGACGCCGGTCCTCCCCAAATGGTCGGACGACTGGTGGTATCGGCGGTGGAGGTCGGGATGGTGACCGCGGGGAAGCGTAAGGCGCTGATCGCGCTGGTGGGCGGGGTGGTGCTGGTGCTGACGGGGTGTGAGGCTTCGACCGAGGGTTCGGCAACTCCGGAGACGTCGAGTGTCGCGGCGGAGGTGCCTACCGGGTTCAAACCCTGCACGGACATTCCACAGGAGACCATGAAGTCGGAGGGGCTGCGAGATCCGATGCCGGATGACGCAAGTGCGAACGGGATAAAGTGGGACGGGTGTATGTGGATACAGACCGATGGGTATTCGGCTGCTATCCGCACGACCAACATGACCCTCGAAATGATCAAAGGACAGGGGTTTCCTGGAACTCTGGAATTCGAGACCAGTGGACGGTCGGCGATCGTCTCACAGCAGGGTAAGACCCAAGCCGAGGCTTCGTGCAACGTCAACGTTGAACTTGTCGGGGGAAGCCTTGAATTCTTGCTCACCAACCCGGCGTCTCGCAGTAAGACCGGGCATCTCGACACTTGCGAACTCGCCCGAAAATTGGTTGAGAAGGTTGCGCCGAGCATCCCGGCGGACGCGTGAGTAAGTTGAGTATCGGAATCATGCTGCGGAAGGACGAAAATGGGTGACGAGCCCGCACCGCGGCCGATGGCCAACATGCTCAATGCGGCAACCAACGGTCAGACATCGGTACAGATGACACCGGAAGACTTCATATATCTTGAACGCGACTGTCAGTTCTTCAAAGATCAGATTGTGCGGATTCAAGGTAGCGCGGAGGAAATCTCTCAGTGGGATCACTGGGGCCTGGGGGAAGCCAACGACGACCTGACGTCTGCTCGGGCCATGGTCGGTCGCTACAAGGTGAAGGCGAAGGGTGCCCCGGATGGCAACGGCGTTTGGGAGATCATGGATCAGCATTACAAGATCGTCGACGATATACAGAACGTCTTCCGCATCATGCGGGACCAGATGATGCAGGCTGATAGCGAATTTGCCGCCGCGATCCATTCTTTGAGCGAGACACTTCCAGAAAGGCCGCCTGCCGGCCCGGTGCCCGACCCGAACGCCTTCCTTGGCGGCCCGGCATGAGCGATACACCGGCGTATGAAAGCCCGATCATTCCGAAGGGTGGCGAGCATCCGGACGGCTGGGATCATCCCAAGATCAGTGGCGCATTCAGTCCGCTCGATGTGAACGATGCGAACGGTCAGGCAGGGAAATATCTGCTGATGAAGCTGATGTGGGAGCAGGGTTTCGAAACGTTCTTGCGATCCACTCAGGCGTCTCTTGCACAGGCGTGGTCCGGCCCGGCCGCCGAGCAGTCGAAGCAGGCGATCCAGGACTACATCGACAAGTACGCGCGTCCGGTGACTCCCGCGCTGGAAGCGCTCGCCAACGGCATCAAGGCCGCGGCCGACGCCATTGTGGAAACCAAGGCCAGGGTGGGGGAACCGCTTGTCGCGGATGGCGCATTCCTTTCCTCCGATGGATTCAAAGGGTTTTTCAACACTTTGATCAGCGACGACGAGATCTCGCGGCGAACCGAGGTGGCGCGGGTGGCGATGCAAACCCATTACGTCGACCGGTTCGGGGAACTCGATACCCAGATCCCGGTGATTCCTGTCCCTGTCGGTCCCACCTCCACCACCGATATCCCCGCCCCGCCACCCGGCGGATACAACACCGAGACCGGGAACCCCAGCGCTACTACCCCGGGGAGCCCCACCGGTACGGCAGGGGAGACGCCTGCGGGCGAGACGCCGGGGACTCCGGAGGGCGAGACCCCCGGCGAGGAGACGACAGAGTCGACCACCACCGACCCCGGCGATACCACTGCAGACCCCGGCGATACCGCCACCGACCCCGCGTCCACGGAAAACCCCACCGGCACCACCCCCACTGTCCCGGCGGGCACCACACCGGCCGGTGTGACCACAAGTCCCGGTTCGCCGGGCGGTATACCTTCCGGAACTCCCGGTTCCCCGGGCACTCCCGAGTCGCAGACTCCCGGCCGCACGGTTCAGGGCGCACCGAATGCCGCCGCCGGCGTCCCGGCCGGTGCGTCCGCCGCCCCGGCGCAAACGGCTGCCACAACGCGGGTGAAATATGGTAAATAACAACGAAGAAATAAACTAAAAAAAAATTACAACACCGCAT
>NZ_JBKOOL010000014.1:0-60140 GCF_046764065.1 Nocardia sp. NPDC002869 | reverse complement strand
CCCCGGTCGACGTCGGGGTCGGGCGGAATTCGTTGCCGGGCGGGGGAAGCCGCGCACCCGCTCCGTTTACGTAACAACTGTTGTTATAACCGGCGGTGTTGGTTACAGTATGGAACTGAGGCGCAGATCACATCGCGTGGACGGAGGCGCCGGAGGAGGGCTGTCACGATGACGGTTGTTGCTGCCGAACGGATCGCATACTCCGACCGAGGTGCCGGTCCGGATCGATGTCAGATGCAGCGCGTGCTGGTCGTCGACGAACATCCGCTGATGCTGGCGGGCCTGCGCGCGGTGCTGGCGGGCGCGCCCTGGGTGGCGACGTGTCTGGTGGCCGACAACGCCGAGATCGCATGGCGAGTCGCCCGCCGCCACCACCCGCAACTCGTGCTGGTCAGTGTGACCATGGAGCATCGGTCGGCCTTCGAACTGTGCCGGTTGCTCGGCGAACGCATGCCGCATACCAAGATCGTCCTGATGTCGGCCGAAGGCCTGATCTCGGCTGCCTCGGCCACGGCGCACGGTGCCGTGGCCGCACTGTCGAAGCGGATGCCGACACCTGCCATCGTCGCAGCGCTCGAGCGGGTCGCCGAAGGAGCGCGGGTGTTCCCCAAAGAGGTCATGGCTCAGGGAGTCCGGTTGTCCCAGCGTGAACTCGACGTCGTGCGGCAGCTGGCCTCGGGCCTGAGTAACCCGGAAGTTGCCGCGGTGCTGAATCTTTCGCGACACACCGTCAAACAGCACACCAGCGCCGTGTACCGGAAACTCGGCGTGCGCAACCGCGCCGAGGCCGCGAGCCGGGCACAGGAACTCGGGTTGCTCGACCGGGGCAGCGGTGCGGAACGGCCGGCGAGACCGGGTTCGATCGCCCTGGCCCGATGAACGAGAATCCGCCCGCACGCTGAGCGTGCGGGCGGATTGCGTTGTAGTGCAGTGTGTTTCACTTGCGGCGGCGCGATACCCAGTCCATCAGCCGCTCGACCCGGTCGAGAACGGGTCCATAATGACTCGGCGTGATCCGGCTGACGATGTCGAAGGCGTAGGCGTCGGGCCCGATGAGAATGCGGGACCGGCCGGCATCGATACCGCGGTGGATGACCTCGGCCGCCCTGTCCGCAGTGGTCGGCGCGAACGACGCGAACTCGGTGACGAACTGCTCGTGTGACCGGCCGAGGTCACGGGTGCGGCCATGCGCCACGATGCCGGTCTTGATATAGCCCGGGTGCACCGCGACCGCCCGGACGCCGGTTCCCGCGAGTTCGTGGCGCAATGTCTCGGTCAGCCCGCGCACCCCGAACTTCGACGTGCAATACGCGCCGTGATAGGGACGTGCGGCCAGTCCGAACATGCTGGACACGTTGACGATCGCGCCCGACCCCTGCTTCAGCAGCAGGGGCAGCCAGGCCCGGGTGCCGTTGACGACGCCGTCCAGATTGATCCGCAACACCCAGTCGTCGTCGGCTGCCCCGTCAGGGGTGAACGGCGCCGCGACCATCACGCCCGCGTTGTTCACCACGGCGCCGATCGGTGCGGGTGACCAGTCGGTCACGCGGGCGGCGAAGTCGGCCTGGGCCTTCCGGTCGGTGACGTCGATGTGCGCGGCGAGGTGGGGTCCGGCCAGCTCGGCGACCGTGCCCGCCAGCCCGTCGGCGTCCACGTCGAGCAGGGCGACGGGCGAGCCGTTGGCGGACAGGCGCAGCGCCAGGGCGCGGCCGATTCCCGAACCTGCGCCGGTGACGACAACCGTCCGGCCCGCCAGGGGAGCAATGCTGGTGCGAGTGAACATCACTGTGCCTTTCACGCGAGGACGAAGCCGTGGTATCCGGACACCGCGACGCCGTCGGCGATCTGCCGGTACAGACCGACACCGCCGATGAACGGCATGAACACCCGTTGTTTGCCCGGAATGTTGGCGCCCATGTACCAGGAGGCGGTCTGTGGCATGAGGGTCAGGTTCGCCAGATCGTTGGTGGTCTGCACCCACTCGTCTTCGGCGCGGCGCTGCGGTTGCATCCGGGTGCGGCCGTGGGCGCGCAGGTGGCCGAGCGCGGCGCTCACCCAGTCGACGTGCTGCTCGATGGAGGTGAGCATGTTCGACAGCACCGACGGGCTCTGCGGGCCGGTGATCAGGAAGAGATTGGGGAAACCCTCGGTCATCAGGCCCAGGTATGTACGCGGGCCGTGGGCCCATTTCTCCCGCAGCGTACGGTCGCCGTTGCGGATGTCGATCGCGTTGATCGCGCCGGTCATCGCGTCGAAACCAGTGGCCATGACGATCACGTCGAGCTCGTGCTCGGTGTCGCCGGCGACGATCCCGGTCGCGGTGACCTTCTGGATCGGATGACGCCTGAGGTCGACCAGATCGACATTGCTCCGGTTGTAGACCTCGAAATAGCCGGTGTCGACGCACAGGCGTTTGGTGGTGACCGGGTATGTGGGACAAAGTAATTCGGCCCGCTCGGGGTCGCGAACCTTGGCCCGGATCCGGTCGCGGATGTAGTCGGCGGCGATGTCGTTGGCGCGCTGGTCGACCATGATGTCGGCGAAGGCGCGGTCGAAACACAGGCCGCCACGGGCCCAGCTCGCGTCCAGCGCGTCCGGGATCTCGGTGTCGGGCGTCTCCGACATCAGCCGGGTCTCGTCGCCGCAGTCGAATCCGCTCGGGGAGTATTTCGCGCGCTCGCGGATGTCGGGGTAGTGCGCTTTGGCCTCGGCCAGCCGATCGGCGAGCGGGCCGTTGTGCGCCGGAACGGCATAGCTCGGGGTGCGCTGGAACACGGTCAGGCGCCCCACTACCGGGGCGATGGTGGTGATCGTCTGCAGGCCGGAGGACCCGGTGCCGATCACCGCGACCCGCTTGCCGGCGAGGTCGGCCCCATCGCGAGGCCAGCTCGAGGTCCAGTACAGCTCGCCGGCGAAGTCGTCGAGCCCGTCGATGCGCGGCCGCGACGGCTTCGACAGGCAACCGGAGGCTGCGATCACGAACCGGGCGGTGGTGCGGCGGCCGTCGTCAGTGGACACCGTCCACACACCGGCGGCGTCGTCCCAGGTCATCGCTGTGACGCGAGTGTCGAAGGTGATGTCGGTGCGCAGCGCGAACCGATCGGCGACATGCTTGGCGTAGTCGAGTATTTCGGGTTGGGGCGCGTACCGCTGCGTCCACACCCACTCCTGTTGCAGCTCGGCGTCGAAGGAATACGAGTACTCGATCGACTCGATATCGCAGCGGGCGCCGGGGTAGCGGTTGAGGTTCCACACCCCGCCGACCTCGTCGCTCGCCTCGAAGGCGTGCACCGAGAAACCGGCGTTGCGCAGCGTGTGGAGCTGATACATCCCGGCGAAACCGGCGCCGATGATGACGACGTCGAAGTCAGGCATGAGTGGTCACTTTCTCGAGATAGGCGGCCACGGTCGCCAGGCCGGTTCGGAAACCCGGCAGGATATCGGCCATCTGGAAGAATCCGTGCATCTGGCCTTCGGCTTCGTGCACGACCACGGGCACCCCGGCCGCTCGCAACGCCTCGGCGTAGGCGTGGCCCTCGTCGCGCAACGGATCGAATTCGGCGAGATAGATCAGCGCGGGCGGCAGGTCGCGGAAACTCTCGGCACGCAAGGGTGATGCCGCAGGCCGGACGCGGGCCCGTTCGTCGGGCAGGTAGTGGTCCCAGAACCAGAGCATGGCCTCCCGGGTCAGGAAGAGCTGGTTCTCCTCGGCCAGGTAGGACGCCGTTTCCGTGTCGCAGTCGGTGACCGGGTAGATCAGGATCTGGGCATCGATACGCGGACCGCCCTCGTCGCGGACCCGGTGGGTGAGAGCGGCGGCGATATTGCCGCCCGCGCTGTCACCGGCGACCACCAGGGGCGCGTCGGCGCGAGCAAGTTCACTCGCGTGCTCGGCCGCCCAGCCCAGCGCGGTGAAGCAGTCCTCGAGTGGGGTGGGAAAGGGGTGCTCGGGCGCGGTGCGGTAATTGACCAGCACTACCGTGCAGCCGGCGGTGGCGACGAGCTGTCGCGCCACATTGTCGTACTGGTAGTCGATATCGCCGGTGACCCAGCCGCCACCGTGGAGGTAGACGACGATGCTGTGGGCCTCCGCGTGGGGCCCGAGGACCCGGATGTCGAACTGCCCGCCGTCGCCGTCGAGCCTGACATCGCGCACGACCGCGACGTCGGGGCCGGGACCCGACATGCCGGAGAGGACCGGGTCGAGCAGTCGGGCGATGCCGGGGGTCCAGGATTCGACCGGTAGCGCACCGAACGTATCGAGGCGGTTGAGCAGATCCAATGATTGTGGTTCCGGTGGCATGGGGTGCCTCTCTCGAGCGCAATGTCTGCCCCGCAGGCAACGGGTACCCGAAATTTACACAATGAGTGTTGTGCATATCACGTAGAGTAGTTAATGTGGTGCAGCTCACTTTTCGGCCGTTCCGATCGGTGAGTCGACTCGGCGGCCCCTGCCGAGCCCACCGGGTCCCGCGCTCCTGCGTGCCCGCACCCTCCGCCCTGTGTCGATGCCGCGGGCAACGTCCATACCGCGGGATCACGCCAGAATCAGCGAGTTGTCAATGAAATCAACACCTCCCAGCAATGCCGACACGCCACCCGCGCTGCCCGGTCACGCAGCTCCCACGGCGACGATCCGGGGAAACCTCGGCGTCGGCGGCCTGATCCTCACGGCGTTGGCGCTCAACGCGCCCTTGGCGGCGATGACCGGTTACGTTCCGCTCGAGATCGGACTCGGCCTCGGGTCGAGGAGCCCGCTGGTCTACCTCGCCATCATGGTGCTCGTCCTGCTGTTCGCCGTCGGCCTGGTCGCGATGGCCAAACGCATGGAGAAGCCCGGCGCGTACTACACCTACATCTCCTGTGGGCTCGGACCCATTCCCGGGCTCGGTGCCGGCTTCGCGGCGGTGACTTCGGCGATTCTGCTGTCGGTGAGCGCCTACATCTTCTGCGGAATGCAGATCTCCACTCTGGTCGCCAATTTCGGCGGACCCGAAATACCTTGGTGGGCAGGAGGTCTGGCGACCTGGGTGATCGCCACCGGGGTGAGCATGTTCAATGTCGACGTCTCGACGAAGGTGCTCGGTGTATTCCTGTGCCTCGAAGTGGCCATTGTCGTCTTCTGGGACCTGCGCGTGCTCTTCGACGGCGGCCCGGCCGGTCGTGCCCTCGAGATGTCGGGCCCGGTCACCTCGGCGGCGATCGGCCCCGCGCTGCTGTTCGGCCTGGCCTGTCTGCTCGGTTTCGAGGCGCTGCAGGTCTTCCGGTCGGAGACGCGTGACCCCGAACGCACCATTCCGCGCGCCAGCTACCTGACCATCGTGCTACTCACCGTGTTCTACGCGATCGGGTCCTGGCTGTATCTGGTGGCTTTCGGCACCGACGCGGCCGTCGCCACCGCGGCCGACCCGTTCTCCGGCTACCTCGGCAGTCTGCGGCAGTACGCGGGCGCGCTCATCGCCGACCTCGCCAACGTCATCCTCGTGACCAGCGCGTTCGCGGCGATCCTCGCCCTGCAGAATATCGCCGCGCGCTACACCTTCTCGCTCGCGCGCGACGGGGCATTCCCGCGCGCACTTGGTCACGCGCATCCGCGCCACCACGCGCCCACCCGTGCCGCGGCTGTGGTCGGTGGCTCTATCCTGGTGTTCGTCTTGGTGTTGATCACCTTGTCGATCGACGCGGTCACGGCCTACGTGGCCACCGCCGGGCTCGGGTTGTGGGTGGTGATGGTCATGATGACGGCGACCTCGATGGCGGTGATCGGATTCTTCCGGCGCCGCCCGGACAGTGAGGCCACCGTGTGGGAGCGCGCCGTCGCCCCTGCTCTGGCCGCGGCCGGTTTCGGGTATGTGGTCTACACCGCGACGGTCGGCCGTGATCTGCTGTTTGCCGAGAACCGCACGATGGCCGACATCGCCTTGCTGGTGATGATTGCCATCGTGATCGCGGGGATGCTGTACGCGGTCTGGCTGAGGTCGGCCAAGCCCGAGGTGTACCGACGGATCGGGCAGCAGGAGGACAGCGGAGAGGCGCCGGTCGCCGAACTCGCGGCCGGCTGACCCGAACGGCTTGGGCGGGACAGCGGTCGCCGCACCCTCCCCCGGGTGGGCATCCTGTCTCCGCCGAGGCCTGCGCCGTGGGATTCCGAGTGGGACAGTCCGGTTCATGAGAGCGCTCAAACTGACCGGACCCCACACAGTGGAACTCGTCGGGACCCCGGTGCCCGAGCCGGGGCCCGGCGAGATCCGCATCAAGGTGGCCGGTGCAGGCCTGTGCCACTCGGATCTGCACGTCGTGCACTGGGAAGGTGAACTGCCCTACGGATTCACCCTCGGCCACGAAGGCGCCGGCTGGGTCGAGGCGATCGGCTCCGAGGTAACCGGCCACGTCCAGGGGCAAGCGGTGTTGGTGAACCTGGTGTGGGCGTGCGGGACGTGCCGCGCATGCCTGCTCGGCAGGGACAACGCGTGCATGACCGCCGGGCGCGGCGAGCATCCGGCCACGCCCGGCCTCGGCCCCGACGGCTCGATGGCCGAATACATGATCGTCCCCGCCCGTCATGCACTCCCGCTCGGTGGCCTCGACCCTGTCACCGCCGGGCCGCTGGCCGATGCGGCGCTGACGCCCTGGCACGCGATCGGTTCCGCGCGCGACTGGTTGACACCGTCTTCGACCGCGGTGGTGATCGGTGTCGGTGGCCTGGGCCACCTCGGCGTGCAGATCCTGGCCGCGACCACCGCGGCCAGGATCATCGCCGTCGACAAGGACTCGGGCAAGTTGGACCTCGCGCGCCGCCACGGTGCCCATCACACGGTGCCCGCCGACGACGCCGCCGCTGCGGCGATCCTGGCGCAGACCGAAAACTATGGCGCCGACGTGGTTTTCGACTTCGTCGGGGTGGATCCCACCATGGCGCTTGCCGCGGCTGTCGTGGCGCCGGAAGGGGCCATCCGGTTCGTCGGGATCGGCGGCGGATCGCTGACCTACCGTGCTGCGGGTGATGCGACACCGCTGCCGTGGGGTGTCGATATCCGCAATTCCTACGCCGGAACCCGCGCCGATCTGGTGGAGGTCATCGCCCTGGCTCAGCGTGGCCATCTGCACGTGGAGCACACGCTGTACCCGCTCGAGGAATACCAGCGTGCCTTCGACGATCTCGCCGCGGGCCGGGTGTCCGGACGTGCGATCTTCACCCCGTGAGTAATTTACAAAACTAGTGTTGTGCAAATCGCATTTCGCGGTTAACGTGGTCTACATCACCCACCCCGAAGTCAAGAGGCACCCATGATCGACGAATCCGTGAAGAAGGAATTCTGGGAAGACGGCGCGACTGTGGTCCGCAACTTCCTCAACCCCGAGCAGCTCGCGGAGCTGTACGAGGTGTTCAAGTGGAATGTGGCCAACCCGGGCCCGTTCGTCTTCCGCCGCCTCGACGGCACCAGCCTGCAAACCCACATCGACAACGCGAACCCGGCGGCCAAGGAACGGCTCGACGAGCTGATGACCCGGCTGCCCTTCGGTGAGTTCTTCGCCGAGCTGTGGGATTCCGAACATGTCTGGTATTACGCCGAAGAGGTGTTCGTCAAGGAGAACGGCGCGAGCGGTCGAGGCCCCTTCCATCAGGACACCTCGAACCTGCCGTGGGCGGGGCCCCACTGGGGCAACGCCTGGGTCTCGTTCCAGCACATTCCCAAGAAGAACTCGCTCGAGGTCGTCCGCGGCAGCTGGAAGGGCATCGAGTACGACGGCGCCAGCTTCTCCAACGCCGACGATCCCACCGATCCGCTCTACGGCGACGGATCGTTACCGCGACTGCCGTGGATCGACAAGGATCTGGAAAAGGACCCCAACTCGTGGGATCTCGTCTCGTTCGAGGTGAATCCGGGCGACGTGGTGTTCTTGCACCCGCGTTCGCTGCACGGCGGCGCGGCCGTCGATGCGGACTGCCCCGATCGCCACACCCTGGTGCTGCGGTTCTTCGGCGACCAGTCGTACTTCCGGGAACTGCCCAAAACGAACCCCCGCTACGTCCGCAACGGCGTGCTGTTCACCGAGGAGATGGCCAAGCTGAACGAGGGTGAACCGTTCCGCTCGCCGGTCTTCCAGCAGCTCGTCTGAATCCCCCCGAGACCAGGAGAACAAACCCGATGTCGAAGCGACAGTATTTCAACCCCGGACCTCGTGCCGAGCGCTACTACGACACCCTGCACTTCTCGACGGCCACCCGCGTCGGCGACCTGATCTGGGTCTCCGGTCAGGTCGGGATCGACCCGGCGACCTCCGCGCCCGCCGAGGGCATCGAAGCGCAGGCACGGTTCGCGTTCGAGGGCGTCAAGCAGGCGCTCGAAGCGGCCGGGTCCTCGATGGACAACATCATCGAACTGCTCACCTATCACACCGATATGGCGCGCGACGGTGCGGTCTTCGGGAAGGTCAAGGACGAGTACATCAAGGAGCCCTACCCGTGCTGGACCGGTATCGGCGTCACCGAGCTGGCCCGCCCGGAGCTGCTGTGTGAAGTCCGCGTCGTCGCCTACGCCAACGACTGAGCCGCAGCGATGAATTCGACACAGTCACGCCGGATCGGACTCTACGGAACCGGCCGCGCCGCCGGCGAGCTCGTCGGCGCCATCGCGGCGAGCCCGCACACGCTGACCACCGCCATCGTCTTCTTCGACGACCAGGCAGGCCAGGACATCGGCACGCTGACCGGCGGCCCGGCTACCGGGGTGCTCGCCACCACCGACCTCGAGGGCGCGATCCGTTCCGGCGACTTCGACGTCCTGGCCTACGCGGGCTTGAAGGGCGAGGTGCTGAATCGGGCGATGGAGCTGTGCGTCGACGCCGGTGTCGACCTCGTGCACGCCTGCTTCGTCCACCCGAGAGTCGGACTCGATCCCGACCTGTACGCGCGGCTGCACGAGCGCGCCGCCGAAACCGGCGCACGTATCGTCGGCACCGGCATGCTGCCCGGCTTCTGGCTCGACGTGCTGCCCGCACTACTGAGCAGCGCGCTGCCCGCACCGGTCTCGATCATCGGCGAGTCCCGCTCCGACATCACCTCGTGGGGGCGTGGCGTCCTGGCCGACGAGATGGGCCTCGGGACACCCGCCGACGGGCAGCCCGGCCCGATCGGCGGCGTGTTACACGAATCCGCGGAGATGATCGCCGACGTCCTCGGCCTTTCCGGATACGAGGCGAAAGTGGACGGCGGATTCGTCACCGCCGAGGTCGCTACCGACGTAGCAGGTATTCAGATCCGCCCGGGAGATCGGGTCGGTTTCGACCAGGCCGCGGTCGTGGTCCACGAGGGTCGCGAACGCGTCCGCATTGCCTGGAAAGGCTTGCCCAAGGGCTCGTTCGAGGGTTATGAGCGTGCCTTGACGGTCACCGCGGTCGGCGGCGACGGGTCACGATGCACCCTGAACATCACCCCCGCACCCGATCCCTATCCGGGTACCGCCGCGCGCATCGTGCACGCCGCCGGTGCGGTCGCCGCCCTACCCGGCGGTCTGCACACTCCCGTGCGACTCAGTATCTGAACCTGCGGAGTCGCGCGCCACCTGCCGAAAGACAATAGGAGCAAAACATGATTGGGACGCCACTACCGGCCGATGGTCCCCGGTACACCACCTTCACCGGGTGGGTTGACCGGCCGACCGACCTCACCTCGTCGCTGGACATGACGATCAGCTGCGACGTCGTCGTGGTCGGTGGTGGTCTCGGCGGCATGGCGACCGCGCTGCGGCTGGCCGAGGGCGGGGTCGACGTCGTCCTACTCGAAGCGGATTTCTGTGGCTACGGCGCCAGTTCGCGCAACGCCGGGCAGATCTCGGCCAAACCGACCGGAGAACCGCAGGTCCTGGCGAAGGTGAACCCGCGGCTGCTGCGCGACCTCGTCCGGTTCGCCGCGTCCTCGGTGCGGTTCGCCGAGGACCTGATCAAGCAGCTCGGCATCGACTGCGAATACGAGCCGGTCGGCAATGTGGGTGCGGCGGTCACCAAGGGGCAGATGCGCAAGGCCCAACGCGATGCGCAGGCACTGCGCGACGCGGGCGCCCAGCTCGAGGTCGGTGACCAGCGCGAACTCGGCTTGCCCGACACCTTCCTCGGCGGTTTGCTGACGCCCGCGGGCGGCACGATGAACCCCGGCCTGTTCACGCTCGGTCTGCGTGGGGCGCTGCTCGGTTCCGGAGTCCGGGTGTTCGAACAATCACCCGTGCAGTCGGTGGACGACCTGGGTTCGGGCGCGATGGTGATCACGCCGCAAGGCCGGGTACGCGCGAAAAAGGTGGTGCTGGCCAATAACGCGTGGGCGCCTGAGCTGGCGATCACACCGCACCGGTTGTCACGGCCGGTGTGGGTGAACATGATCGAGACTGCGCCGGTCGAGCGTGAGCGCATCGACGCCACCGGCTGGACCAGCCGGACGGGCTTGGCGACCAAGCACAATGTGATGGAGAGCTACCACCTCACCCCGACCAACACCATCGCCGTCGGCGTTCGCCAGCTGAAGATTGGGAAGAACCCTGTCGGGGAGCGTATTTCGGACCCCGAGGTGGTGGCCGATCTGACCGATGCCTTCCGTGCGCGGTTCCCGTCGCTGCGTGATGTGGCCGTCACCAAGACCTGGGGCGGCTGGATCGCGATGACGTCCTCACGCGCGCCCGTGGTGGGAAAGGCGTCGAAAAACGTCTACTACGCCATCGGCTGTAATGGTCACGGCCTCGGACAAGCGCCATACCTAGGAAGCCTGCTCGCCGATCACCTGACTACCGACCAGATCCACGAGGACATGATGCCGTGGTGGCAGTCGGAGAACCGTTTTCCCCGTTCGATGTACCTGCACAACCCGGTGCTGCGTGCGGCCTGGCTGGCTGACCGGATCGGTGACCGCCGCGCAGGTCGCTAATGCCCCGTCGAGATAGGTTGCGCCGGTGATCCGGGTGTCGGTTCGAGCCGCGGCTTGTCGTCGGTGATGCTGCTGGGGGCGGTGACCCCGACCGGCCGGCTCCAGACCGAGGGCTACGCCACCGCCCTGCTCAGCGGGGGCCTGCAGATCGCGCCACTGGACCTACCCCAAGCCATTCGAGCGCGGATGGCGGTCCAGCGGCTGACCAGCGAAGCCAACCCCTGCATCTGCAAGCCGTCATCGAGGAACACACCCTCGACCGGCTCGTCGGTGGCCCTGCCGTCATGGCAGAACAGCTCGGCCACCTCCTCGACCTGATGAAACTGTGACAATGTCGAACTACGCGTGACGCCGACGAGCACCCCGGTCCACGCCGGTCTCGACGGCGACTTCACCCTGCTCCACTTCGACACCGCGCTGAGCCTCGGCCCCCTTTCCGCGTCGTCTCCGAATATGGAGCCTATGAGCCCGCACAGCAGGAACGCTCCGCCGTCGACGGGCAGGGTCGCCCCGGTCACGAAGCGCGCGTCCTGGGAGGCCAGGAAGGTCACAGCGCAGGCGATATCGTCGGGTGTGGCGTGGCCGGGCAGGGTGCCGCGCCCGGATCATGCCCTTGTGGGCGTAGAGCAGGTCGCGCCGCAGCGCGTGGATCGACCCGCCCTTGTTCAGCTGGCGCGCGATCTTGCGCCGTCAGTCGGGATCGGCGAGGTATTCACGGCGTAGATCGTGCGCCGCAGCGCCCGTCTTCCTCGAGCGCGCGGCAGCCAGGGCGTTCTGACGGCCCGACGCCGAGAGCTTCCCGACCAGCAGCGAGGCGCTGGCGTGCGCGAACTTCAACGACCCGGCCAGGCGCAGCAGGTCGGCCCAGTGCTCGGCGATCAACTCCATGTTCAGCTTGGCGTCATCAACGGCCCCGTGCGCGGGAACCGCGTTTCTTTGCCGCCCGGCTTGCCTCTACCGATCCGAGACAGGCACGCCCATGCCCGCCGTGCCGTCCGCCGACTCGTCCCTGACTCGGATTCGGATGCAGACATCGACGCTGGTGTTCGCGGTCCAACAGCTGATCCTCCGATGACACGCCGGACCTGATTCTGCTGATCAAGGCATTCCAGGAGCCCAGTTAACCAACAGCGATGCGGGGTAGTCCCGGTCTCGGTGCGCCCCGGCACCGACTCGCTGCCACTGACGTCGAAAGGAAGAATTCGGATGAATTCGCACGACACTACGACCCTCGTGACGCAACTTCGCGCCATGCTCGACCTGACCAACGCAGAAATCCAGATCGCCGAAACCCGCATCGGGCAGGCGAGGACAGAGGCCGTGCGCCAGGAGCTGTCCGGCAACGCAGAGAACGCTCGTGCCCGCGCCGAGGCCATCGAGTCCGCCCTACGCGACCTGGGTGGTATCCCGGAGTTGATCGGTCCCTTCCTGGGACGGGCCGCAGCCGCGGTCAAGGCGATGGTCGAACAGGCTCAGCCGTTCGATGAGGCGCTGCTCGGCGACCTTGCCCTCGAACACCAGTTACTCGACCGCGCCCGGTATATCAAGGCCCTGGCGACCGCCGCTCAGCAATCCGGTGCGGTGGCCCTGGCAAACCGGTTGATCACCGCACATACGGCGACCGTGGAATGGTTGACAACGGTTCTGGCCGAGGACGCGCTCGGCGGGCCGGCCGCCCTGCGCCGCACACCGATGCAAGCAGCCACCGGTACCGCGGTGAAGCTGGTCAATTCGCCCGTCACCTGGTCCGCCCGCGGCCTCGATCGGGTTTTGGAGACCGTACGTGCCGCCTCGCCCGCATTCGGCGAGCTACTCGCTCAGGGTGCTCAAGCCGGTGAGGTCGCCGTAAAAACCCTCACTGCCTCTCGCGACGCCGCGCTCGAGACCGCTGAGCAGGTCACCCGTCGCGAAGGTGCCGACACTGCCGCGGACGCCTTTCGTTCGATCCGCACCGGCACCGGTGTCCTCGATCCCGGTGTACCGCCCATCGCCGACTACAACGAGCGCAACGTCACCGAAGCCGTCGCTGCGATCAAGGAACTGACGAAACCGGCCGACATACGAGCGGTCATCGCATACGAGGAGGCCAACAAGAATCGGCAGGGTGTTGTGTCGGCTTCTCGGGCCCGGCTCGCGGCGATCGCCCAGGAAGTCGCCGGAATCAGCTGAAACCCCGACTCGAGCAAGTCGTGTTCTCGGTGCGTGTCGGCGGGGCCTGTTCACGGCGATGTGACCCGTGCTCCGTCCATGTCCGCTCACCATGGCCGGCGACGGGCAGATGTCGATCTGCGGGCTCGTCGGGCAGTCGCGGCGGTCCATGGGTCGCCGGCGGACGCCAGGCCGAGTCTCCTGGCCGGGTGGAGTTCATGCTGTTCAACAGGCCGTTTGTTTTATCAAGAGCCGTTGTGTACTGGCTCGCAGGCGTGGGCTGCGCGCGCCGATCCGACCATCGCCGCATACCCGCACCGGCCTCCGTTCGTTCTGCGCACGTGCTGATCGGCGACGCGCAGACCGGGCAGCCGACGTTCTCGGCCGGCAAGCGCGATGATCGCGTTGAACCGGGGGAGGCCGCTGGGTGGCCGGTGGATGACACCGCTCTTCGCTCGCCATACTATTCGCCCGATTATCGGGATGAGGTCTTGACTGACGTGCCATCCGGAGGAGACTTGAAGGACACCGGAGAACCGGAGTATGTGACACGCTGGATGGAGACGTCCGGAGAGCGTTGGTGACATACTTCAGAGATCCGGCCAGGCCCCCGGCAAGCCGGTCGAACACGAGAGCTATCAGCGACGACTGAAGGCTCGAGGGTTCGGCAAGACTACCGGGGACTGCTCTGCAAGGGGTATCGTCGGCGTCCCAGTGTCACGGCGGCGTACTGGATGTGCGTTCTCAGCGATCGTCCGGCGTCAGCCCTTGGACGCTCGGGAGTTCCTGAGAAGGATCGGCGGGCGGACCCTTCCGTTGCGTGTGCGGGCCAGGCCATCGCGTCTCCATGAGGCCGGAGGCCCGCTTCTGTGCATGGGCACCCCGCGACACGGTCCAATTCCATTCTTCGGTCCCACCTGTGCGAGCTGAATCGACCGTATCCACCACTGCAGTGGGCCGACAATGGTTACGGTGGGCGACCGGGCTGAGACGGTGCGATCGAGTGGTGTCGACGAGTGCGATTGCTGTCCCGAATCGGGGGTGTGCGTGTGCCGCGGACCCATCGAAGTGCCAGCAACCGCGATATCTCGCGGGTCCGTTTCCTCCAACGGCGGGATACCGGCATGTCGGTGCAGTTGTATCGAACGAGGTGGTCGCGGCTTCTCTTCGCCAAGCGCGGCGGGGTTGGGACCAACGCCTTGTAGAAGCGGTGATGGCGAGTGAGGTGGGTCGCGGTGGCCGACACGCGGATGCGTGGCACTGCCCGGGTCGTCGGAACGCATACCTCAAAACCTGGTGACAGGTTTATTCTAGAGTCAAACCTTGAAATATGAACTCTAACGTATTATGTTTATCCGTGGATGGAGTTCCGATCCTTCGGCAGAAGTCTCCATCGAAGAAGGAGCCTTCTTATGTGCGAGAACCTCGCGTTGTGGCAATCGCCTGAAGTGGCGCATGTGGCGCAACGGCGGCTTGCCGGTCGAGACGCCGGAGGGTCGGCATGAGCGGCCGGAAGGCCGCGGTCTCGGAATGCGAATACTGGGAGAAGCTCATCTCACCGGGTGCGGGAGGTAACCCCGCGCCGTTCGGCAATGACGCCGAGCCTGGTCACAACGGTGTGAACCCGGGGATGAGCGCGTAGCTTTCCCGGCGATGCCGGAGCGGTGCCGGATACACTCGCGGCGTAAGCTGACCGGCGACCTGCCACACTCGTGCGACGCCCGATCAGGGAGTGCCATGTGTCGTTTGTTCGGATTGTCGGCCGCACCGCAGCGGGTACGGGCCACGTTCTGGCTGCTGGACGCGCCGGACAGCCTGTCGGAACAGAGTCGGCGCATGCCCGATGGTGTCGGGCTGGGCACCTTCACCGCGCACGGGTCCACGCGGGTGGAGAAGCAACCGATCGCCGCGTACGAGGATGCGCAGTTCGCCCGTGAGGCGCGGGAACGGGAATCGGCGACGTTCGTGGCGCATATCCGCTACGCGTCTACCGGCGGTCTAGAACTACGCAATACCCATCCCTTCGAACAACACGGCCGGCTGTTCGCCCACAACGGTGTGCTGCAGGGCCTGGATGAACTGGACGCAGAGCTCGGTGACTACGGCGGTCTTGTGCACGGCGACACCGACTCCGAACGGTTCTTCGCGCTCATCACACAGCGCACCGATCAGCACGACGGCGACGTCACGGCGGGCATCGCCGATGCCGTCCGCTGGCTCGCGGACCGGGTGCCGGTCTTTGCCCTGAATCTGGTATTGACCACCGACTCCGGTCTGTGGGCGCTGCGCTATCCGGACACTCACGACCTGTTCGTGCTGGAGCGCGCGGCAGGCGGACCCCACGGCGGACGCCACCTCGATCACGCGGGCCGAGCAGGAATCCGGACCCGCAGCGCCGAGCTGGCGGGTTTTCCCGCGGTGATCGTGGCCAGCGAACGCACGGACGAGGACCCCGGGTGGCAATCGTTGGCGCCCGGGGAGTTACTGCACGTCGACGGCCGCAACCGCGTCCAGGTGACGACGATTTCGGACAACCCGCCACGCCATCTGCTGACCCTCGCACAGCTCGATGGAACGGCGGCCGCTTCGCAAAGGGCACAGTGAACCATTTTGCCTGCCGCCCGCCAGGAGTAGGGATAACGCAGACGGGCGACGCGGGTACCGAAGCCCGTGTTCCGACGGCACTGACCGGCAACCTCGAACACAGGCAGCAGAATCTGCCGCCACTACAATAACTTCCGCGCTCAGTGGCGGCACTCCCATCCAGCGGATCGTCCGACTGGCCAGGTATGTCACTGCAGCAGCCAGTCGTCGGTGCTGAACAGTTCGGAGTGCACTCGGAGTGAGTGGAACTCCCGCCGCGGCCAGCCTCGGGCTCGCCGGGGATACCGAGGGCGCCGGCGGGCCATAGGACACCATGCGGAAGTGACTCGCCAGGGATGCCGTCCAATTCGGCGTTGGCATGAATTTGTGCGGCGCAGGCGGCATCGAAACAGACTCGCGAGATCGTGGACTCGCCCAGGTGATGGCGTTCCAGCAAAGCCTTGGCCTGCACCGCTGATCGCTTGGCTCCACCGGTCGACGGAGGCGGCGCGAACCCGGCGACCAGACCCCAGCGCTGGTGTTGCCAAGCCTGCAGGAAGCTGTCGCCTGCACCACGACATCCTGGTCGTCGAAACCGGGATCGCCGGGCAGCAGCTGCGAGGGTACGAACTCGTCGCGGAACCGGCGCTGGGCATAGTGCTGCTGGATCTGCGGCCTCAGCGTGTCCCAATTCGGTTCAGGTAACGCGGGTGCGGCGGCCTTGGGGGTGGCATGGGCCCAATCCGATACTGCGAACAGCATGCACCACGCCTTGGTCGCGACGACGAAGTTGACGATCGAGCCGTGCACCATGCCGTGCCGGTGGACCTCGAAGACCTCCTCGTCGACACGCTTCCCCGGAGATCCGGCACTTCGTCAAAGCGTTGAGCCTTCAGATGGATTCGGAGCAGCGGTCTTCCGGGGTTCGTGGTGTGTCCGGATCCCCGACAAACAACGCTGAGGTACGACGATCCAGCAAGATATGGGTCGTGATGAGAAATGAGTTCGAAGCCTCGTGCTCGGTGTGCGGCGCACCGCTCAGGCCTGGTGATGGCATCGTCCACACTCGCGCGCGAACCCGGCCGTTCCCGGTGCTGTGCGATCCGTGCATGGCCGAGTTCGACGAGATCGAGCGAGCGGCCAGCGAGTAGGAGCGCCGCAATGGGCTGAGGTCCAAAAGGTGTCGAAGGGCGCTCCCTCGCTGTCTGAAACGCATTCACCGCGATCCGTCGTGGCCCGAAAACTATTTACGCCTGGGTGGTCAGACCCGTGCGCCCCGGGTGTGGGTACCCGCATTGGCTCGGGTTTTGAACCAGGCCCTGCGCGATGAGGTGATCGACCGAAACAGGGTGGACGTCGTCGCCCGGCAGCGACAGCTGCAACGGACGGAAGGCGAACTGGACGACCTGCGGTTCGCGTCTGGATACCAGCCTGCTGGCGGAAGCTGAGCTGCGGGCGCCGTCATGACGACGGGCGGGGGCGTTTGTCGCCTGTGCGCATGAGGGCTCGCACGATGAGGATGATCGGTGCACCTACGAGGAGGACAGCGAGGAATGCCAGCGGGCCGCCTTCTCTCCCTGCTACGAAGGCAAGGATCACGAACGCAAGGAAGCCGCCGATCGTGGTCCCGTCGATCCGGGTGCGTTGATACTGCGCTGGCGGGGGCACGCCGGGTGGCATGGGCTGCTGTCCGGGTGTGGGCTGCTGCCATTGCCTGCTGGGTGGTTGGGTCACGGTGCCCTTGTTGCGTCGAGTGGTTGTTCCTCGATCGTGGTGTGTGTTTGTGGTGTTACACGCGGTAGTTGGAGTTTGGCTGTGTGGTGGGCAGGATGGGCGATCTGCCGCGTGGAGTGTGACCCAAATCGCAAACTTGTCTTAGCTGGTGCTTCGCTAGTTTGAGGGCTTCACGCCTACACGGTTGGTGGCTCGACCCAAGTGTTGGGAGCCCCACCCGCAATGTTTGGGGAAAGTTTGGAAATGACGCTCAGGGCCCTACCATGTTTGTGCTGGTAGAGCCCTGACCTGCGCCTATCTGTCGGGCTGACAGGATTTGAACCTGCGACCACTTGACCCCCAGTCAAGTGCGCTACCAAACTGCGCCACAGCCCGTCGCGCCGTGCGTTCCGGCGCTCGATGAGATTACCTCAGAGGTGTTCGAGACCGGAAATCGGCAGGTTGAGCGTGGTGTTGTCGGATTTCCGCCGCGCTCCGCGCTCGTCCTCCGAGCGCGTGAGGCGCGTGGGCTGCTTCTCGCTGCGGTCGCCGCTCCGGGACGAAGCTCCACGATTCGGGGCTCGGGTGGGTTCCGCACGGAGATCCGGGGCCTCGTCCTGTGCGCTGGAACCCGGGATGCTGTCCGCAACCGGACGACTGCCGCATCCGGCGGTCGACGACCGCCGCATCCGGCCGGGCGGTCGGTTCTCCGTGCGATGGGATGCCTGGTGAGAGGGGTCAGTGCCCTGTGGAATAGCTTCCTGGCTGTCTCTGTTGAACCCCCTCGTCGGCGTCCGGACAGCCCCGGGCCGCACCCTCTGTCGCTACGAGCGACCACTCGCCGTGAGGCGCTTGTTGGACGCCGGCTTCTCGACCGGACGCCGCTGGGCTCATCGCCCGGCGGCGTTCTGCTGTCTTTCCCGCGGCCTATCTCGTCCGATCGCTGGATCAGTGCGCGCCGTGGCCGGTTGCGCCCACCGCCCCACCGGAGTGCGAGCTCGGGCTGGGCACATTCTCCCGGGCGCAGCTGGTTCATCCCGCGCGGTTTTGCTGGGCGGGGGGTGCGAAGCGTGTCGTCCGGTGTCGGTGGCACCGTGGGGCGGATGAGAGGGAACCCGGTGGGAATCGGGGGCTGTCCCGCAGCGGTGAGCGGGAGCGACCGCCGTCACACGCACTGGGCCGGGGGGCGGGAAGCGACGGCGTGGACCGCCCACATCATCGAACAGGGCGAATCCAATGCGCTGATCCGCCCGTTACCTTTTTGGTGGGCCCGGAACCGGGCCCACGGTCGCCGGGCCCGGTATGACTTCTTGCCCCTGTCGAGTTCATGATCCGGGGGGTGGTGTCGCCGGGCGCCGGTGGCGTCGATGGACCGCTGATAGGGGCAGGGCCGAATACAGGTCTCTTCGTAACGTGGGTGCCGGGCGTCGACGCTGGATCGGCGACCGTCCGGAGGCGTTTTCGATGCGACGAGGACGAGCAGGGTGACACAGTGCTATGCCGTGTTCTGCGGCGTTGACGTGGGCAAAGGCGAACACCACGCGGTCGGGCTCGACCCGGCCGGTAAGCGATTGTTCGACAAGGCGCTGCCGAACGACGAGGCCCGGTTGCGGGCGGTGTTCGACCAGCTCGCGGCTCGGGGGCCGCTGCTGATCGTGGTCGACCAGCCGAACACGATCGGTGCCCTGCCGGTCACCGTGGCCCGCGACTGCGGCCACGACGTGGCCTATCTACCGGGCCTGGCGATGCGCCGCATCGCCGACCTCTACCCCGGTCAGGCCAAAACCGACGCCCGCGACGCCCACATCATCGCCGATGCCGCCCGCACCATGCCGCACGCGTTGCGCCGCGTCGACACCGGAGACGAAGCGCTGACCGAGCTCGGGGTCCTGGTCGGATTCGACGACGACCTGGCCGGGGAAGCGACCCGCACCAGCAACCGGATCCGAGGCCTGCTCACCGGCATCCACCCGGCCCTGGAACGGGTCCTGGGTCCTCGTGTCGCGCATCCGGCGGTGCTCGAGATCCTCTCGCGCTGCGGCGGCCCGGCCGGCATCCAGGCCGCGGGCCGACGCAAACTCACCAGCATCGCGGTCAAACATGCACCCCGCATGGGTGCTCGACTCGTCGAGGAAATCCTGGCCGCGCTGCCCGCGCAAACCGTCGTCGTCCCTGGCAGCAAGGCCGCCGAAGTCGTTCTGCCGAAACTCGCCGATCAACTCAAATCCGTTCTTCAGCAACGGAAAACGATCGCCACCGATATCGAGGAGATGCTCGATGCGCACCCTCTTTCCCGGGTCCTGACCTCGATGCCCGGCATCGGAGTCAGGACCGGAGCCCGCATCCTGCTCGAAGTCGGCGACGGCTCGTCCTTCGCCTCGGCCGGGCATCTGGCCGCCTACGCCGGCATCGCCCCGGTCACCCACCGATCCGGGTCCTCAATCCGCGGTGAACACCCCGCCCGATCAGGCAACCACAAACTCAAACGTGCCTTGTTCCTGTCGGCGTTCGCCGCACTGCACGACCCGACCAGCCGCGCCTACTACGACCGCAAGAGGTCCGAGGGCAAGAAACACAACGCCGCTCTCATCTGCCTCGCCCGCCGCCGCTGCGACGTCCTGTTCGCCATGCTCAAGACCAAACAGCCCTACCGAACCCCAGCAGCGGCCGCCGCTTGACAAGAACCATAGGGGCACCCCCCACGCCGCGATGGCACGGATGGAACAGGAACGCGACCGGTTGTCCGCGCATATCGACGAACTGATCCGGACCCGCGACGCGCTCGACCGGCTCATGGCCGTGAACAGGGAGCACCGCGCGAGTCTGCGGGGGGCGTAGCCGAATCAACTCCGGTCCGGGGGCGGCCGCCACCGACCGGGTGACTCCCCAGGTGACCAATCCGCCGAGCGCGTAGAGCGCACCGGTCAGGCAGGAAGCCTGCCATCCCCATGTCGTGTAGGCCCAGGTCGTCGTGATCGCGCCCAGGGCCGAGCCGAGGGAGTAGAACGCCATATAGGCGCCGATGACACTGCCGGTGCGGTCCGGATGCGCCGCGGTCAGCAGATGCTGGCTGCTGACATGTACGGCCTGAACGGCGAAGTCGAGCGCCACGATACCGATGACTAGCAGCCACAATGTGGGTTCGGTCCGGGCAATCAGAAGCCAGGACGCGGCCAGTAGGACGAGTGACCAGCCGGTAACCGATTGGGCGCGACCGGAATCGGCCCAGCGTCCGGCCCGGGCGGCTCCGGCGGCTCCGGCGAGCCCGGCCAGGCCGAAGAGCCCGATCTCGGTGGTGCCGAACGTCCAGGGTTGTGCGCCGAGCGGTAGGGCCAGGCCGCTCCACAGGGTTCCGAACGAGGCGAAGACGAAGAAAGTGATGACGCCTCGGCCGAGGAGTAGCGGGTCTTTCGCGGCCGATCGCCCCATGGATTTCAGAACCGGCGGGTATCGGCCGCCGGATGATCTGGGGTCGGGCCGGAGTCTCGTCCGGACCGTGACCGCGAGGGCGGCGCAGGCCGCGGCCAGCAGCACATAGACGGCGCGCCAGCCGATGGTGTCGCCCAGGAGCCCGGCCAGGACGCGGACTCCGAGGATGCCGATCACCACGCCCGACGTGACCGCGCCGATATTGCGTCCCCGCTCGTGTGGTGCGGAGATCGCCGCGACGTAGGCGACGGTGACCTGGACGACGACCGCGAACAGGCCGGCCATCGCCAGGCCCGCCACAGCGATGATTCCGTTCGGCGCGACCGCCACGGTCGCGGCTCCGGCGCCGGTGAGCAGCAGGTGGCCGGTGATGAGCCGCCGGCGATCCAGTATGTCGCCGAGTGGTACCAGCAGGACCAGGCCCGCGAAGTACCCGATCTGCCCGGCCGCGACCAGCCGGCCCAGTGATTCCGGCGCCAGTCCGAGTCCGGCACCGGCTCTTTCGAGAACCGGCTGGATCGCGTAGATCGTGGACACCGCCACGGCGCACACCATGGCCAGGACGAGCCGCGGTGACTTCGCGACAACCATAACCGCCTCCAATTGGTAGCAATATGAAACCGTCTGACGGTATGGCAAAATGGTTTCGAATTGCAACCGAAGGGGTGAAGTGGATCGATGGAACTCGGCGCCGGCCGCGAATGGACCGACCCCACCTGCCCGGTGGCCCGGACGGTCGACCTCGTCGGCGATCGGTGGAGCCTGCTCATCGTCCGGGACGCCATGGACGGCGCGGCGTCGTTCACCGAGTTCCGGCAGCGGCTCGGGATCGCCCGCAATATCCTCGCCGACCGGCTGCGCCGGCTCGTCGACCACGGGATCCTGGCCACCGGCACAGCCTCGGGCGGGAAGCGGCACGTCTACGAGCTGACCGCCGCGGGCAAGGATCTGTTCACGGCCATCGTGGCGTTGCGGCAGTGGGGTGAGCGCAATGCGTTCACCGCCGGTGAGGCCCGGTCGGCACTGACCGATCTCGCCGGGAACGAACTTGCCGAACTGAGCCCGCGCACCCGGGCCGGCCACGAAATCGGTGCGGACACTTCGCAGGTACGACGCCCGGTGACCTGAGCGGAATCGCGGCGCCATCCTGCGTAAGGATTTCCGCGCCGTCGCCCGCGTGCACGAGATCGAGGCGGTCCGCGGCCGGGACGGTTCACCGACCGGTGACGAGGTTCAGGGAACCGGTGCGGTGCGGAGGGCTTCGAGGATCCGGCGCAGGGAGGCCAGGGTGTCGGACAGGGCGCCGGGGGCGGGGGAGGTGGCGAGCCAGAGGGCGGCTTCGTTCATGGCGCCGGACAGCAGGTGGGTGAGCGGCGGTATGGGCTGGGGCGGGATGACTCCGGCGGTGACCAGTGTGGTGAGGGCGTCTTCGAGGTGGCGGGCGGAGGCGGATTCGTCCATGGCGCGCCATTCCTGCCAGCCGAGGACCGCGGGGCCGTCGATCAGCATGATGCGCTGGATATCGGGGGTGGTGCAGATGGTCAGGAAGGTTTCGCAGCCGGTGACGAGCTGGGTCCACGGGTCCGATTCGGTGTCCGCGGCGGCGGCGACGCGGTCGCCGACCTCGGATTGCACGTCCTCCAGGACCGCGCGGAACAGCGTGAGCTTGCTGTCGAAATTGTGGTAGAGCGCGCCCTTGGTGACACCCGCCGCGGTAACGATCTCCGAAAGGCCCACGGCGGCATAACCTTTGGTGGCAAAAAGCTTCCTGCTCTGGTGTAGCAGCGTTGCGCGGGTCTGTTCCCGCCGCTGGGCGCGCAGCGATCCGGCCATCGCGAACCTTCCGTTGACATACCGACGGTATGCGACCTAGCCTAGTTCGCATACCGTTGGTATGTGAAATTCGGCGCGAAAGAGGCAGGTATGGCACTCGGCAGCTTCTACCCGGTCATCGGCACCACTCGGATCGCGCAGGCACGCGATTTCTACACCCACTGGTTCGGCTTCGAGATCGTTTTCGAAGCGGACTGGTATGTCAGCCTGCGGCGGACCGAAGGCGAGCGGTACTACGAGCTGGCACTACTCGACCCCACACACCCGACCGCCCCGCCGGCTACCGCAAACCGGTCCAGGGCCTGCTGCTGAACTTCGAGGTCGACGATGTCGACGCGGAATGGGAACGGCTGATAGTGCGGGGCGGATTGCGGGCCGAACTCGATATCCGCTCGGCGGATTTCGGGCAGCGGCATTTCCTCCTCGCGGATCCGAGCGGCGTGCTGATCGATGTCATCACCGAGATACCGCCCACCGCCGAATACGCCGGACACTTCGCCGCCGGATCCACGGCGGTATGACCGCTCGGTCCCTGGCGCCACCGGGTGCGGCTGAGCCGGTTCTCCGGAAGAGCAGGGGCGGGGGGAAGCCCCTGGACCTGATCCGCGTACCGGATCACGGGCACACCGTGCGACTGTCGCGCAGATGTCCGCCGACGAGTCCCTCCACGATGGTGACATTGCGGACGATGGATCCAGGGCTCTCGATCCGGCAATCGCAGGCAGAATCGGCTGACTGTGGCATGCGGTGTGGTCCGGCCCGCCGGTGTTGCCGGATGGGCGCACAATGGATCGGATGACATCCGGTGCGCGTACGCAGTTCGACGACCCGGCCGAACTCCGGTCGCGACTACGGCACGTCTACTGGATCGGTGGGGGGAGCGGCGCCGGGAAGTCGGCCGTCGCGACCGCTGTCGCCGCCCGGCACGGTCTGCGGGTGTACTCGACCGATGACGCCATGGCCGAGCACGCGGGGCGCGGCACGCCCGGCGACGCGCCGTATCTGTCGGCGTTCCTGGGGATGAGCATGGACGAGCGCTGGGTGCACCGGACCCCGGAGACGATGTTCGAAACGTTCCACTGGTTCCGGGGCGAGGGCTTCGGTGCGATCGTCGACGACCTGCTGGGGATCCCCGAGCGGACCGTCGTCGAAGGGTTCCGCCTGCTGCCGCACCTGGTCGCGCCGCTGCTGGCCCGGCCTGCCCAGGGGATCTGGCTGCTGCCGTCACCGCAGTTCCGCCGCGACGTCTTCGCCGGCCGCGGCTGGGAGATCCCGCGCCGGACGAGCGACCCCGCCCGCGCCCGGCGCAACCTGCTGCGCCGCGACGAAATATTCACCGAGCACGTGCGCGCGGAAACGGCTCGGCTCGGGCTGCCCGTGCTCGAGGTCGACGGATCGATGACCGAGCACGACGCCGCGGACCATGTAGGACGTGCCTTCGGCCTGTGATCCGCCGCGGCGGATCAGATCCGGCCGAGATCGATCTTCACGGGGAACGGGGCGGAAGCCTCGACGACCCCGGTGAACATCTCGCCGGTCCGGTAGGACGCGGTCGCCGGATCGAGGATATAGGTGTAGATCAGCGGGACTCCGGTGGCGGCCTGTTCGATCCGCCAGTAGAACGCGATACCGGCCCGGGCGTACTGCTCCACTTTCACTATGCGATCGGTGGTTTCGGAGCCGGGCGAGACGACTTCGGCCACCAGGAGCACGTGCTCGGGGCGGGTCGGCGTGATATCGATCGTCTCCGCGCGATACACCACGACATCCGGGCGCCGATTGTTGAGCGGTACGTCCTGGAGCCGGACATCGAAATCGGTATCAGCGTTCCACTCGGGCCCGGCCGCGGCGTCCAGCGCGTTCGCCAGGATCCGGGCCAGGCGGTTGTGCCGCTTGGGCGCGCTCGGACTGACGGCGACAATCCCGTCCACGATCTCGATCCCCGCACACTGCTCCTCGGTCCAGGAGTCGTACTCCTCGGGTGTGATCTGCTCGTGCATCCACGCGGGGGCTATCGTCTCGGTGGTCATGACGCTCCTCCCGGACACCTGTCGAGCGGGTCCGATCCCGCTGCATGGAGTCTACTTCGTCGACCCATGCCGTGGCCTGCTCGTTCCGGCGGTGTGCCCGGTGGGAAAGTCTCGCCGCCACTCGGTCGCGCGTCGTGCCGGCGGAGGGACGCCGGGACGGGATCCCCGGCTCGGCAATGCGGTCGCGGGTCGGCTCGGTGTGATCCGCCGGTCTGATGGATCATGTACGCCGTGAGCGATACCGATCTTGTGGACGTGACCATCAGTGGACCCGACGAGGAATGGCTGGTGGAGTTCACCCACCGGCTCGTCACGGATCGGTTGGCGGCGTGCGGGAACATCATCCCGGACGTGCGCTCGATCTACCGGTGGGAGGGTGCGGTGGAGGACGCCTCCGAGGCCGTGGTCGTACTGCACACGCGGGCGTCGCTGGTGCCCGCGATCGTCGAACGCGCCAACTCCGACCACCCCGACGAGGTTCCCCAGGTCGTCGCGGTACCGGTGGCGGGCGTGAACCCCGCCTACGGTCAGTGGATCCTGGACGAGACCGCGAGCTGATCAACGGCGGATACCGCGCCCGGTCCGTCCGGCGCGGTATCCGGGCTCAGCGGTGGACCAGGTCGGCGTACTCGGGATGGGCGCCGATGTAATCGTCGACGTACCAGCAGGTGGCCACGACCTCGAAGCCCGCGGCCCGGGTCTCGTCCAGCGCGTACCCGACCACCTGGCCCGCCACCCCTCGCCCCCGGAACTCGGGGAAGGTGATGGTGTGGTGGAAATTGCGGACCTTCGGCGTTTCCGTCTCCGCGTAGTCGGCATACCCCGCGAGGGTCCCGTCCAGGTAGATCTCGAAGCGGGTGTCGTCGGCATTGTGTCGCAGTTCGGTACTCACCTTCGGTGGAACGGCGGGCCCGGTGCGGTTTGTTCCGGTGTTCAGAGGACAGCGCCGGGGTTGAGGATGCCGTGGGGGTCGAGGGCCGTCTTGATCCGCCTGGTCAGGTCCATCACCTCGGGGCCCAGCTGATCCGGGAGCCAGGCCTTCTTGAGGCGGCCCACACCGTGTTCGCCGGTGATGGTGCCGCCGAGGGTGATGGCCAGTGCCATGATCTCGCCGAAGGCACGGTGCGCACGTTCGGTCTCGTCCGGATCGGACGGGTCGTGCACGATCAGCGGATGGGTGTTGCCGTCGCCGGCGTGCGCGATCACCGACACCGTGACGTCGTTGCGCCCGGCGATCTCGGCGATACCGGTCACCAGATCGCCGAGCCGGGGAAGCGGTACCCCGACATCCTCGAGCAGCAGCGGGCCGAGCCGTTCGACCGCGGGGATCGCGTAGCGGCGGGCCGCGGTGAAGGCTTCGCCCTCCTCCGGGTCGGCGGTGTGGAACGCCTCGGTGGCCCCGGCGGCCCGGCAGGCCTCGAGCATGATCCGGGCCTCCTGCGCGGCGTGGTCGCCCGGCGCGTCGGAGCGGGCCACCAGCAGAGCGGCGGCGTCGCGGTCCAGGCCCATCCGCAGTTCGTCCTCCACCGCGTTGATGGCGACGGAGTCCATGAACTCCAGCATGGCGGGGCGCAGCGCGCCGGTGACGGCGAGAATCGCCTCGGTGGCCGCGGTGAGAGTGGCGAAGGAGGCGACCACGGTGCTCTGCGCCGGCTGCGCGGGCAACAGCCGCAGGGTGAGTTCGGTGATGACCCCGAGGGTGCCCTCGCTGCCGACGAACATCTTGGTCAGCGACAGCCCGGCCGAATCCTTCAGCCGCGGGCCGCCCAGCCGGACCGCGGTGCCGTCGGCGAGCACGACCTCCATACCCAGGACGTAGTCGGTGGTCACGCCGTATTTGACACAGCACAGGCCGCCCGCGTTGGTGGCGGCGTTACCGCCGATCGAACACATCTCGAACGACGAGGGGTCGGGGGGATACCAGAGGTCGTGTTCGGCGACCGCCCGTTTGACCTCGGCGTTGAGCAGCCCGGGGCCGACGACCGCGGTCCGGGTGACCGGGTCGATGGTGATACCGCGCATCCGCTCGGTGCTCAGTACGATTCCGCCGTCCACCGCGGTCGCCCCGCCGGAGAGGCCGGAGCCGGCGCCGCGCGGGACGACCGGGACCCGATGCTCGTCGGCCCAGCGCAGCGTCGCGCACACATCGGCGGTTCCGGTGGCGCGGACCACGGCAAGCGGAGTCCCCGCCGCCGGGTCCTTCGCCCAGTCCTGCCGGTATCCGGCGAGGACGTCGGGATCGGTGAGTACCGTGTCGGCGGGCAGGAGATCGATCAGTTCACGCAGGTCCACGCCCCAACGCTAACCGCTCGCGGCCCGGATGGGGTCCCGTCCGGGCAGACGGGACCCCGGTGATCACAATCCGTGGCCGCGAGCGCCGTTCACCGACTGCGCGAGCTCGGCCTCGGCGGCCGCCGCGAACCCGTCGCGCGCGGCGGCGACCGCGGTATCGAATTCCTGTTCCACGAGATCGGCGTTGATCTGGGCACCGGCCGTCGCCCCGGCCGCGGCGGCCGCCCCGACCTGTGCGGACAGATCGGTGACATTGCCGGCGGCCCAGACCCCCGGCGCCTCGGTGCGGCCGGTGGCGTCGCACGGGATGTACTGGCCGAAGCCTGCCGGATGCTCGATGGTCGTCAAGCCCAGCCCGGTCAGGAACCCGGCGCGGGCGACCATCCGCGAGCCCACGGCGACGGCCTCCCGGGCGACGACGGTGCCGTCGGCGAGCCGGACGCCGGTGATCCGGTCGTCGGTGATCTCGATTCCGGCCACCTCGCCCGGCACCACGCGGACGCCGCGCGCGGCGAGCCGCTCCGCGACCTCCGGTGTGGGATCGGGCTGATCGTGGGTGAAGTAGACGACGTCATCGCTGAGCTGGCGGAACAGCTGTACCTGGTGCACGGAGATCGGCCCGCGGCTCAGCACGGCGATCGCCCGGTCGCGCACCTCCCAGCCGTGGCAGTACGGGCAGTGCAGCACATCGCGGCCCCAGCGTTCCCGCAGGCCGGGGATCCCGGGCAGTTCATCGGTCAGCCCGGTGGTCACCAGCAGCCGCCGCGCCCGGACCGCCCGGCCGTCGGCGAGCGTGATCGTGAAACGGTCACCGTCGCGGACCGCGCCGGTGATCTCCCCGGACACCACCCGGCCGCCGTAGCGGCGGACCTCGGCGCGGCCGGTCTCGAGTAGTTCCGCCGGGGGCATACCGTCGCGCGCCAGCAGTCCGCGCACGCCGTCGGCGGGGGCGTTGCGCGGGTGTCCCGCATCGATCACCACCACGCTGCGCCGCGACCGGGCCAGCATGAGCGCCCCGTTCAGACCGGCCGCCCCGCCGCCGGCCACCACCACGTCGTAGTCGTTGTCCAATTCTTCGGTCACCGTGACCACCTCCTCGGCGCCGACTATCCGTACCTTCGAACCAATTGGCAAATATTTTTGCTGTAATGGCAACACCGCGGAGCTGGCGGGACTGCGGCATTCCTCGGGAAAATCGCGCCCGAACTGTGGGTTTGCCGCGCGCTCACCTCCCGGACACCTGGTCCTGCGAGGCTGACCAGGTGCAGGACCTGGCGACGAACGCTGATACGTGGGAGATCCGATTCGCCCGCTGGTGCGGCGCGGTGGTCGCGCGCCTGCCATGGGGCCTGGATCGCCTCGTCGCACCCACATTCCTCGGTTTCGCGCTGATCAACAGCTTCACCTTCGGGGTCGACCTGCTGATCCTCACCGGGCTGCGCAGCGGACTCGGGTTGCCGGGATGGTTGTCGGTATCGGTCGGCTACGTCTGTGCCTTCGCGCCGGCGTTCTATCTCAACCGCCGGTTGAACTTCCGCTCCCACGCTCCGGCGGGGCGCCAGGCGGCGGTCTACACGGTCGTCGTGCTGATCAACTACCTCGCGTTCATCCTGGGCGTCGGCGCCGGACTGGCCGCGCTCGGTGTGCAGTACCACCTGTCGCGGATGCTGGCCGGGGTGTGCGAGGCGGTGTACATGTACTCGGCCATGCGGTCGGTGGTCTTCCGGCGCCGCTGACCACCGATCAGCCCGTGTACACCCGGGTTTCGTCTCCGTCGCGGACCACGACATCGGCATCGGTGAGCGCCCAGTGCGGGGTACCCACCGCCCGGAGGCGGTCGGCGAGGGCGTTACCCGTCCGCTCGGGGTCGGTGGGTGAGTCCAGATGCGGCACGATCGGACGATCGACCACCCCCAGACCCGTCCAGATCGGTTCGATACCGCAGGCCGGCCGCACCTCGGCGGGGTCGTCGGCGGTCTCCAGACCGTGCAGGTCCGGGCTCAGTACACAGGCGCCCGCGCTGTAACCCGCGTAGACGACCGAATCCGACGCCAGCAATTCCGGGATCACCCGGTCCGCGCCGCTCCGTGCAAACTGGGCGCGCAGGACGAAGGTGTTGCCCCCGCGGACCCAGAGGACGGGGAACCGGGCCAGCCGCCGCCCCAATTCCGCCGGGCGCCCGGCGTATTCGCGGAGATCCACCTCCTCGGGCCGGAACCCGAGTGCGCGCAACGGTGTCAGTTCGCTGGTCAGTGCGGCGGCCCGGCCCCGCGGCCAGGAGTCGAAGGCATTGGCGATCACCGCGATCGGGCCCGGTTCGCCGACCATCGAAGCGAATACGTCGTAGTGAGCGCCGAATCGGTAGCTCGCCAGGAACAGCCGCATCTCAGAGGGTGAACGCCAGATTCCGGACCACCTGCCGGCCCAGATCCGCGTCCCCGTGGAAGGTGATCCGGTCCAGTGCCGAGTCGGCGTCCACCCGGCCGCCGCCGAGCCGCACCAGCAGGCCGGAGTCCAGTTCCAGTGTGACGGTGGGTTCGGTGGCGGGCGCGTCCACATAGTGGGCCCGGTCACCGACCTCTATATGCAGGGTCCGCGCGAGCGGACCCGTGAGTGCCAGGGTGATCAGCGAACCGGCCGGTGCCTTACCGCGTTTCGCGACCACCCGGGGCAGCGACGGCGCGAACTCGGCGAAGGCGAGTTCGCCGCGCGGACCACCCTCGTCGACCCGTTTCCCGAGCGCGTCGGCGATATCGAGTTCGTGCATCCAGCAGTCGAACAACCGCACCCGCATGAACCGCGCGTAGGGCACCTCGCCGATGGGGGACGGTGACGGTGCCGACCACGCCGCATCGTCCATGGCGGCGAGCGCGGCCCGGCGGCGGCCGATCACTTCGCGGTACAGGTCGAGCAGTTCGGTTCCCGCGCGCAGCCGCAGCCGCTGCACCCAGATCTCGTTGAGGGCGCCGATCTCGTTGCGCACGTGCGGCAGAGTCTTCACATCGACATCCGGCGCCTGCGGATCACGCGCCGGGGGCCTGTCCCCGAGCAGCAGCGATTCGGTGCCGATCACATGGCTCAGCACATCGAACACGGTCCACCCCGGGAGCGGTGAGGGTGTCCGCCACTGCTCCTCGCCGAGACCGGCGACCAGTTCGGCGAGGGCGTCGAACTGGTCGGACAATCGCGCGGTGAGTTCGGGACGGTCGAGGGAGTCGGTCATTCGGTCCTCCTTGGAAGCCGGTACCCGCGCACCGCGGAAGCCGCGGCGCAGGCGGGTACATGAGATCCGCGGAAGCCGCGGCGAAGGCGGAGATATCGCATCGGCAGTGCCTTCCGTGGGTTGATCGGAATTCGTATGGGCCCGGGGCTCAGGCCGGTTCGCCGTCGGCGCCGGGCCGCCCGTCGAGGGCGGCCAGGTCCGCGCGGAGCGTGGCGGCGACGCGGTCCGGCTCGTGGGCGCGGCGCAGCACGAGTCCGGTCGCGAACCGGAACTTGTCGCCGTGGCTGCGGGGGATCACGTGCAGATGGACGTGCGCGACCGTCTGGAACGCGGCCTTGCCATCGTTGATCAGCAGATTCGCGCCGTCGGCGGCGAACCCGGGGCCCTGTACCGCCCGGGCGATGCGATGGCCGACCCGGAACAGGTCCACCCCGGTCTCGGCATCGAGTTCGGACAGGTCGGTGGCATGACGCTTCGGGATCACCAGCGTGTGCCCGCGGGTGATCGGCCGGATATCCAGGAACGCGGTCACCGTATCGTCCTCGTACACCCGATGGGCCGGTGCGGTACCGGCCACGATCCCGCAGAAAACGCAGTCGCTCACACGGCGCACTCTACGGCGTAAGGGTGCGGCGGGTCCCGGACTGGGCGTCGACTTGGCAAACTTTTCAAACTCCTGGGCATGCTTCGGCGGATATATCCCGCTATCAGGCTTTACCGATGCGAAGACATCCGGCTGTCGACTCGGAATGTGACGGGCATCTCAGCTAATCTCACTGCGGCCGATGTACGGTTGCCAGGATTTCGGGCGGTGGTGTCCCAGGACACCCCCGCCCGGCGCCGTTGATCGGCGGCCGAAACACCAGGAGAGGGAAGCAGACAAGTGGAGACAACGCAGGCCGTGAGCGATTCGTCGCCGCGCGGGGCGCGTGTCGGTGTCGTTCGCGAATCCGCCGCGGGCGAGCGGCGGGTCGCCTTGGTTCCGAAGATCATTCCCACCCTGGTGAAGCAGGGCGTGGAGGTTGTGGTCGAGGCCGGAGCCGGAGCGGGCGCGCTCATTCCCGATACCGCCTACGTGGAAGCCGGTGCGAGGATCGGCGACCCCTGGTCGGCCGATGTGGTCGTCAAGGTGGCCCCGCCCAGCGATGCCGAGGTGGGCAAACTGTCCGCGGGACAGACGCTCATCGGATTCCTCGCCCCGCGCAACGCCGACAACCAGATCGCCACGCTGAAGAAGGCCGGGGTGCAGGCGTTCGCGGTGGAGGCGATCCCGCGGATCTCGCGCGCCCAGGTGATGGACGCGCTGTCGTCGCAGGCGAATGTGGCCGGGTACAAGGCGGTACTGCTGGCGGCGTCGGAATCGACCCGCTTCTTCCCGATGCTCACCACCGCCGCCGGCACCGTGAAACCGGCGACCGTGCTGGTGCTGGGCGTCGGCGTGGCCGGTCTACAGGCGCTGGCCACCGCGAAACGCCTGGGCGGCCGGACCACCGGCTACGACGTGCGCCCCGAGGTCGCCGACCAGGTGCGTTCGGTGGGCGCCCAGTGGCTCGATCTCGGTATCGACGCCGCCGGTGAGGGCGGCTACGCCCGCGAACTCACCGACGAGGAGAAGGACAAACAGCAGCAGGCGCTCGAGGACGCGATCAAGGGTTTCGACGTGGTGATCACCACCGCGCTCGTACCCGGTCGTCCGGCGCCGCGGCTGGTGACCGCGGGCGCGGTGGCCGGGATGAAGCCGGGCAGCGTCATCGTGGATCTCGCCGGGGAGACCGGCGGCAACTGCGAACTCACCGAACCCGGCGAGACCGTGGTGACCCACGATGTGACGATCTGCTCGCCGCTGAACCTGCCCGCCACGATGCCCGAGCACGCCAGCGAGCTGTACTCGAAGAATGTCGCCGCGCTGCTGGAACTGATGCTCGCCGAGGGCGAACTGAAACCAGATTTCTCCGATCAGGTACTGGCCGATTCCTGCGTCACCCGTGACGCCGAACCGACAACGAAGGCCGAATGATGTACACCGAACTGCTGGCGAATATCGCGATTCTGGTGCTGTCCGGTTTCGTGGGTTTCGCGGTGATCTCCAAGGTCCCCAACACCCTGCACACGCCGCTGATGTCGGGTACCAACGCCATTCACGGCATCGTGGTGCTGGGCGCGCTGGTCACCCTCGGGCGGATGGAGGACCCGTCCCTCGGGGTGCAGGTCATCCTGTTCGTGGCCGTGGTGTTCGGAACGCTCAATGTGATCGGCGGTTTCGTGGTCACCGACCGGATGCTGGGCATGTTCAAAGGCAAGAAGCCCGCCGCGGGTGCCGAGAAGGCAGGTAAGTGACCCATGGACAATCTGGTCGATATCCTCTACATCCTGTCCTTCGCCCTGTTCATCTACGGTCTGATGGGGCTGACCGGCCCGAAGACCGCGGTCCGCGGCAACTGGATCGCGGCGGCCGGTATGGCGATCGCGGTGATCGCCACCCTGATCGCCGTCCGTGACACCACCAACTGGATCCTGATCGTCGCGGGCCTCGTCGTGGGTGTCGTGCTGGGCGTGCCGCCCGCGCGCTACACCAAGATGACCGCGATGCCCCAGCTGGTGGCGGCGTTCAACGGCGTCGGCGGCGGCACGGTCGCCCTCATCGCCTGGGCCGAATTCATCGACACCACCGGCTTCTCGGTCTTCCATCACGGCGAGGAACCGACGGTGCACATCATCGTGGGCTCGCTGTTCGCCGCGATCATCGGCTCGATCTCGTTCTGGGGTTCGCTGATCGCGTTCGGGAAGCTGCAGGAGATCCTGCCCGGCCGCCCGATCGGTCTCGGCACACTGCAGCAGGTGGTGAATCTGCTGCTGCTGGTGGCCGCGGTCGCGGCGGCGGTCGTCATCGGGCTCGGTGCGTCCGACGGCGGCGTCTCGCAGTGGTGGATGGTCGGCCTGCTGCTGGCCGCCGGGGTGCTGGGCCTGATGGTGGTGCTGCCGATCGGCGGCGCCGATATGCCCGTGGTGATCTCGCTGCTCAACGCGCTCACCGGCCTGTCCGCGGCGGCGGCCGGTCTGGCGCTGAACAACACCGCGATGATCGTGGCCGGCATGATCGTCGGCGCGTCCGGCACCATCCTGACCAATCTGATGGCCAAGGCGATGAACCGGTCCATCCCGGCCATCGTGGCGGGCGGTTTCGGTGGCGGCGGCGCGGTCGCCGCCTCCGGTAGCGGCGAGCAGAAACAGGCCAAGGCCACCTCGGCGGCCGACGCGGCGATCCAGATGGCCTACGCCAACCAGGTGATCGTGGTGCCGGGCTACGGTATGGCCGTCGCGCAGGCCCAGCACGCGGTCAAGGAGATGGCGGGACTGCTCGAAGCCAAGGGCGTCGAGGTCAAATACGCCATCCATCCGGTCGCGGGCCGGATGCCCGGGCATATGAACGTGCTGCTGGCCGAGGCCGAGGTGTCCTACGACGCCATGAAGGAAATGGACGATATCAACGGCGAATTCGGCCGCACCGATGTCGCTCTGGTCATCGGCGCCAACGATGTCACCAACCCGGCCGCCCGCGAGGATTCGGCCAGCCCGATCTACGGTATGCCGGTCCTCAATGTCGACCAGGCCAAATCGGTGATCGTGCTGAAGCGCTCGATGAACAGCGGTTTCGCCGGTATCGACAACCCGCTCTTCTACTCCGACCACACCTCGATGCTCTTCGGAGACGCGAAGAAGTCGGTCGGCGCGGTCACCGAGGAGCTGAAGGCCCTGTAGCCGCACAGCAGTCACCACGGCCCCGGGCAGGTTCACCACCGCGCCCGGGGCCGTTGTCGTGCCGCTGATCGAGTTGTCGCTGCGCTCCCGAGCCCTCCGGCGCGGCCGCGGATCACGGTTCACCGGCGATGTGCGGAAAACGGGTGGACGCCGTCGTGACGGTGGGCAGATCATGGTCGGCGATGCCAGAACGCAACGAACCCCTGCGCTTGATCGAGTTCGACAGCACCGCCGCCGAACCCGCCGACGCCCTCCCGTGGTCGGCCGTCCTCGATTCCTATTCCACCCCGCGTAACTTGCTGGACATGCTGGCGCTCAGCCTCTTCGGCCGGGGCGTGCAGCCCTTCTACCGGAAGTGTCAGCTGGAGCGCGTGCGGGCCGACGCGCCCTTGCGCCCGCCGGGTTCGGCGATCGCGCGACAGGTGGTCGAAGCCGACGCGCTGTCCATCCTCGTGCTCGGGGACGGCTGGGCATTGCGCGCCGATCGGTGGGCGGACAAATCGGCCACTGTGGAAGTGACCGCGATCAGCGACGAACTGGCCCAACGCATAGTCGCGGAAGCGACGCGCGGCGCCGAGGAGGCGGCCCCTGCCGACCTGGCCTCGGTGAAGATGGGGTTCTGGCACCAGAGCGACCGCGGGGCCACCCGCCGGGTTCTCACCGTCACCACGCCGGAGTGGCCGGAGATCCGCGGGAACTACAGCAGAAACGTGGCCGACGCCCTGGACCGCCTGATGACATTGCGTCCGGGCGATATTCGTGGTCGGCTGCTCCTGCTGCACGGTCCGCCCGGAACCGGCAAGACCACCGCGCTGCGGGCGCTGGCCAGATCATGGTCCGAGTGGTGCCAGGCCGATTGTGTACTCGATCCCGAGATGCTGTTCGCCAAGCCCGGCTATCTGATGCGCGCGGCGATGGGAGCCGAACGCGAGGACGAACAGGCCGACCGCTGGCGGCTGCTGATCCTGGAGGACTGCGACGAGCTCATCCACGCGGAGGCGAAAAGCTCTTCGGGACAGGGCCTTTCCCGGTTGCTCAACCTCACCGACGGGATGCTGGGGCAGAGCCGCGAGGTGCTGGTGGCGATCAGCACCAACGAGGATCTGTCGCGACTGCACCCCGCGGTCACCCGGCCCGGGCGCTGTCTGGCCCAGCTGGAGATCGGGAAGCTGTCGGCCGCCGAAGCCCGGACCTGGTTGGGGGATCACCCCGCCGCCGGGTCCGCCACGGAGTCGACGCTCGCGGAGCTGGTCGCGCTCCGCGACGGCCGGGGGGATATCGCGGTCACCGCGGCTGCTCCCGATTCCGGCATGTACCTGTAGTGTCGCGAACCGCGGAGTCGAGAGCAGGGACGAGCCGGGCCGTATCCATCTTTCCCGCCACCGGGCGGCCCGGAGCCGTCAGGGGCCCGGCGCCACGGCTATCGTTGGGCGAATGGATGCGTTGGCCGGGCTGCTGGAGGGTCCGCGGGCGCGGGGCGCGTTCCTGCTGCGTTCACTGCTGAGCCCGCCGTGGTCGCTACGCATCCAGGACGAATCGCCGTTGACGCTGGCCGCGGTGATCCGGGGGCATGCGTGGGTTCTCACCGAGGACGGCGGCCGGTATCGCATGGGCGCCGGGGATGTGGCGGTGTTCCGGGGACCGCAGCCCTATACCGTCGCCGACGACCCCGCCACCGAGCCGCAGATCCTGATCAACCCGGGCCAGATCACCACCACGGTGGACGGTGAGGTGCTCTGCGAGACGATGAGCCTGGGTGTGCGGCAGTGGGGTAACGACCCCGCCGGGGAAACCGTGCTGGTCACGGGGTCCTACGAGCAGGCGGGTGCGGTGAGCCGGCGCCTGCTGCGCGCGCTGCCGCAGACCCTGGTGGTGCCGCGTGGACGTTCCGACGAGCGGGTGCTGAGCCTGCTGGTGGAGGAGACCGTGAAGGATCGGCCGGCGCAGAGCGCGGTGCTGGACCGGTTGCTGGACCTGCTGCTCATCGCGACCCTGCGCACCTGGTTCGCCGGGAACGAGGCACCGCCCTGGTATCACGCCTACAGCGATCCACTGGTCGGCAAGGCGTTGCGGCTGCTGCAGCACAACCCCGCCCACGGCTGGACGGTGGCCGATCTGGCCCGGGAAGTGGGGTCCTCGCGGGCGGCCCTGGCCCGGCGGTTCACCGAATTGGTCGGCGAGCCGCCGATGGCCTTCCTCACCGAGTGGCGGCTGGACCTGGCCGCCGATCTGCTGCAGGGCACCGACGAGACGGTGGAGACCGTCGCCCGCCGGGTCGGGTACGGCAGCGCCTTCGCGTTGAGTACCGCGTTCAAACGGCAGTTCGGGGTGAGCCCGCGCGATCACCGGCTCGGGGCGGCCTCGGTGCCCACGGCCGGCTGAACCCGGTATCGTCGGCCGGGTGACGCCCCAGTATCCGGTGCTCTGGCCGGTGCCCACCCGCTGGGCCGACAACGACCACTACGGGCACGTGAACAACGTGACCTACTACGCCTACTTCGATACCGCGGTCAATGCCTGGCTGATCGACGCGACGGGTACCGATATCCGGGAACTGCCCGCCATCGGGATCGTGGCCGAGACGTCGTGCCGCTTCCATGCCTCGCTGAGTTTCCCCGACCTGTTGCGAGTGGGTCTGCGGATCGCCCGCCTCGGCCGGTCCAGCATCACCTACGATCTCGCGATCTTCCGGGAGGCGGGCGACGATCTCGAGCTCGCTGCCACCGGGACTTTCGTCCACGTCTACGTGGACGAGGAAACGCGCAAACCGGTCGAGATCCCCGAGGTGATCCGCAAGGCCGCCGCGGGCCTGGTCACCGACGCCACCGAGTAGTAGCCGGAAACGGCTCTCCGGAAGCTTCCCGGAGAGCACCCGGTTTCCGGGCGCCCGGCGCCGGTCGCTGTGTCGCGAGTCGGGTGTTGTCGCTGGTCAAACGGTGCATCACCCGGTACAGCGAGGACAGGATCGTGGGCACGCCGGCCGTCCCGTCGACCAGTCGGCCGACCATCGCGTAGCAGAGATTGACCATGACCAGTGCGATATCGGTGACGTAATCGCGGTCCAGCCCGGCCAGTAGGTGCGCGGCGGCGGGCAGGACGGCCTCGAACCCCTGGCGGTCCAGCCGGTGCCCGCCCGCGGATGCAGAGCCAGTTCGTCATAGGAGTGCGCGGCCATCCACGCCGCCACCGCGGCCACGATCAGCTCGTCGCGACTGCTGTAGAGGCTGTAGACCGTGGTGAGTGATACCCGGGCCCGTTTGGCGACCGTGCGCAGCTGTACCGCGTCGTAACCGTCGGCTTCGATGATCTCGACCACGGAATCGAGGATGCGCGCCGCCGTATCCACCTCACCGGGCCCATTCACCGAGTTATGGTCACCCGGCATTTCGGTGCGTCCCGCGCGTGACCACCGCCTCCGGTGGCCGTATCGGCAGAGGCCGCCGCGACTCCGCCGGCCGGGCGTGGGTGAGTGCGACGGCGGCGGGAGCGTCACCGCGGAGCCCGGCGCACGGCGGGAGTCACTGCGAGGAGTCGGGACTCTCCAGCGCGTGCTGGAATCGGCGCATACCGCGGATCCAGCGGTCGTAGTCCGACCCCTTGTGCTGGTACATCGTCAGCACTTCCGGGTGCGGCAGGATCAAGAACTGTCCGGCCGCCATCCCGGCCAGCACCGTATCGGCGACTTCCTCCGGAGTGAGCACCGCGCCCGCGGATTTCACGGCGTTGATGGCCAGCCGCCCGGCGGCCTCGTTGTCCGGCGGGATCATCCCCTCACGCAGCAGCGCCGTATCCACGCCCATCGGGCAGACACAGCTGACCCGGATACCTTTGTCGCCGTAGGTGATCGACAGCCATTCCGCGAAACCCACCGCGGCGTGCTTGGACACCGAGTACGGTGCGGAACCCAGTTGGGTGAGCAGTCCGGCCGCCGACGCGGTGCTCACGAAGTAGCCCGTACCGCGCGCCAGCCAGCCGGGGACGAGCAGGCGGGCGGCGCGGATATGGGCCATGGTGTTGATCTCCAGGGCGGCCGCCCACTGCGCGTCGGTGCTGTCCAGTCCGGCTCCGCCGCCGATCCCGGCATTGGCGAAGTACAGGTCCACCGGGCCGAAGGCGGATTCCGCGGTATCGATCAGCCGCTGGATCACCGCGGGATCGGCGGCGTCCCCGCCGGCGGCGACGGCGTTTTCGCCGATCTCGCCGGCCACCTGCTCCGCGGTGGCCGGATCGAGGTCCGCCACGACGACCTGCGCCCCGTGGTCGGCCAGCCGTCGTGCCAGCGCCGCGCCGATACCGGACCCACCGCCGGTGACGATGGCGGTCCGGCCCGAGAAAGTGTCCGCTACTGTGCCTGAGAGCTCCATGTCGGCACTCTAACGCTTACATGCGACATATGCCCCTATGTGTCGCTTAATCGGATCGGCGCCCGTCTGCGGAGCGCGCCTGCTCGGCGAGCCGGCGCAGCAGCGGGGCGGTGCGCGGTCCCACCGATTCCTGCATCACCAGGGCCATATTCGTGCGGACCACCCCGGGAATCTTCAGGATCTGCCCGGTGATGCGGTAGAGATCGTCGGCGTCGCGGGCCACCACCCGGACCGTGAGGTCGGTGGGGCCGGTCATACCGCACACCTCGGTCACCTCCGCGATCTCGGCCAATTCGCCGACCACCGCTTCCAGCCGGTGCTGGTCCACGACCACCGCGACGAAGGCCGACAGCCGGTAGCCCAGCGCCCGCAACTCGACCCGGCGTTCGAAACTGCCCAGTACGCCGGTGGCTTCCCAGCGGGTGAGCCGCGCCTGCACGGTATTGCGGGACAGTCCGAGCCGGGCGGCCAGTTCCACACCGGTGGCCCGGGGGTTGGCGATCAGTTCCAGCAGCAGGCGCGCATCGGTGGCGTCGACCGCCGCATCGGAAGGCTCTGGATTGGTCATGTAACGCAGTATGACAGGGGAAGGGGCCGCAAAACCGTGCAACCTGCTCAGTTGTCGGATCAAGACTTGCGCAGAACGCTTAAGCGTGGATGCTATGTGGTACAGGCCACATCGACGCGTGACCCGCGTGAGGAGGCGAGGCCGATGCCCGGCACAACCGAGTATCCGGTGCAGTTGATCCAGCCCGACGGCGCTCGGGTGCACCACCCCGACTATCAGGCCCTGGTCGCCGATATCGGGCCCGGTGAACTGCGTGGACTCTACGAAGACCTGGTGGTCACCCGGCGGATCGATAACGAGGCCGTCGCACTGGCCCGGCAGGGGCAACTCGGCCTCTGGGCTCCCTGCCAGGGGCAGGAGGCGGCCCAGGTGGGATCGGCCCACGCACTCCACCCCGACGACTATGTGTTCGGCAGCTACCGGGAGAGCGCCGTCGCCTACTGCCGCGGTGTGCGGCCGAGCGCCATCACCAGGATGTGGCGGGGCGTCTCGCATTCCGCGGGGGATCCGGCGGTGGCCAATATGGCCAACCCGGCGATCGTGGTCGGCGCCCAGGGGTTGCACGCCACCGGTTATGCCTATGCCGCCCACCTCGACGGCGCCGAGATCGCGACCGTCGCGTATTTCGGGGACGGCGCCACCAGCCAGGGCGATATCGCCGAAGCGCTGACCTTCGCCGCGAGCTGGAGCGCCCCGGTCGTGTTCTTCTGCCAGAACAATCACTGGGCGATCAGCGAGCCGGTGCAGTTGCAGAGCGCCACCCCGATCGCCCAGCGCGCGATCGGTTACGGGATCCCCGCGATCCGGGTCGACGGCAACGATGTGCTTGCGGTACTGGCTGTCACCAGGCAGGCGGTCGCGCGCGCCCGCAGCGGGGGTGGGCCCTCGTTCATCGAGGCCATCACCTACCGCATGGGTCCGCATACGACCGCCGACGATCCCACCCGCTACCGCGCCGCGGCCGAGACCGAGGAATGGGCGCGGCGGGACCCGATCCTGCGGATGCGGCGGCTACTGGAGCGTGAGGGCCTGCTCGACGCCGAGACCCGGCGGCGAGTGGAAGACCGCGCCGACGAGGTCGCCCACCGGATGCGCAGCGAGACCCTCGCCATGGCCGACCCCGAACCCGGGGAACTCTTCGAGCACGTCTACGCGACCGCGCACCGGGGCCTCGACGAGCAGCGCCGGGACTATCTCGCCTACCTGGCCGACGACCCGGCCGGGCCGCTCGCCACCGTCGCGCCCACCCCGCGCGAGGAAGGAGTCCGCTCATGATCACCACCTTCGCCGCGGCGCTCAACGCCGGGCTGCGCAGTGCGCTCGAGGAGGATCCGAAAGTGGTGCTGATGGGTGAGGACATCGGCCGGCTCGGCGGCGTCTTCCGGGTCACCGACGCGCTGCAGAAGGATTTCGGCGACCGCCGCGTGATCGATACTCCGCTGGCGGAGTCGGGGATCATCGGCACCGCGTTCGGGATGGCGCTGCGGGGCTACCGCCCGGTGTGCGAGATCCAGTTCGACGGGTTTGTGTATCCGGCGTTCGACCAGATCGTCTCCCAGGTCGCCAAGATCCACTACCGGACCCGTGGCGCGGTGCGGGCGCCGCTGACCATCCGCATCCCGTTCGGGGGCGGCATCGGCTCGGTCGAGCATCATTCCGAGTCACCGGAGGCGTATTTCGCACACACCGCGGGGCTGCGGGTGGTGGCGCCGAGCAATCCGGCCGACGCCTTCACCATGATCCGGCAGGCCATCGCCCTGGACGACCCGGTGATCTTCTTCGAACCCAAGCGCCGGTACTGGGACAAGGCCGAGTTCGACCCGGCCGCCGAACCCGACCTGCCGTTGGACCGGGCCCGGGTGTGCGTGCGCGGGACCGATGCCACCGTGGTCGCCTACGGGGGCACGGTCGCCACCGCGCTGGCCGCCGCGAAGACGGGCGCCGAGGAGGGGATCTCGCTGGAGGTCGTGGATCTCCGGAGCCTGGCGCCGCTGGACGTGGACACCGTCGCCGAATCGGTGGACCGGACGGGCCGGCTCATCGTGGTGCACGAAGCGTCGCGCACCGGCGGTATCGGCGCCGAGATCGCCGCCCGGATCACCGAGCGGTGCTTCTACCGGCTCGAGGCACCGGTACTGCGGGTCGCCGGGTTCGATATCCCCTACCCTCCGGCTAAGCTCGAGAAGCATCATCTGCCCGACCCGGATCGGATCCTGGAGGCGGTCGATCGAACGCTTGCCGCCTGACGTGTGATCCCGCCCTGATGCCAGCCGGAGGTGCCCGAAACCGTGGACGACGACGCCCGCGCCGACGAAGGTCGTGCCGCAGATACCGGCGAGATCCTGGAGTTCCGTCTCCCCGATCTCGGCGAAGGACTCACCGATGCCGAATTCCAGAACTGGACGGTGGCGGTGGGCGACGAGATCGCGTTGAACCAGACCATTGCCGAGGTCGAGACCGCCAAAGCGGTGGTCGCGCTACCGTCCCCGTTCGCGGGGACCGTGGTGGAACTGCTCGCCGAGCCCGGCGAGACCATCGACGTCGGTGCGCCGCTACTCCGGATACGCACGACCGCAACGGAAACGGGCGCCGAGGGGCGGCCCTCGGTGCTGGTCGGTTACGGGCCGTCGGAGGAGCAGGTCTCGCGGCGGCGGCGCGGTGGGCAGCGCTCCGGCGGCGCGGCGGCACCGCCGGCGGAGCCGTCTGCGAGTAACGGGATGTCCTACGACAGCGGTGTGATCGGCGGACCACCCGGCGCGACGGCCCGGACGGTGCCGGAGCCAGCGGAACACGGGGGTGACTCCGCGCGTGGAGCCACGGCCGAATCGCAACGGGTGGCCGCGACGCCGGGAGCCCGCAAACTGGCCCGGGAGCTGGGCATAGACCTGTGGTATGTGGCCGGTTCCGGACCGGAGGGGGCGGTCACCGTCGCGGATGTCCGTGGCGCGGTGCCGGTTTCGGTACCCGATACCCGCGATCGCGATCCGGGCGCCGAGGGCGCGCCGGCCGGGGAACGGGCCGCCGGGTCGGTCCGGGAGGAGCGCACGCCGATCGCCGGGGTCCGTAAGCGGATCGCGGCGGCCATGGTGACCAGTGCGCGCACGATCCCACAGGCCGATACCTCGATCACGGTGGATGTCACGGCCTCGCTGGAGCTGCTGGAACATCTGCGCGCCACCCGATCCTTCGAAGGAATCACCCCGACCCTGCTCGCGCTGGTGGCGAAATCGGTACTTGCCGCGCTGGCCGAATTTCCCGTGATCAATACCTTCTGGGACGAGGCCAACGGGGAGATCGTCACCCGGCACTACGTCAACCTGGGTATCGCGGTGGCCGCCCCGCGCGGGCTGCTGGTGCCCAATATCAAGGACGCCCAGACCCTCGGCCTGCGGGAACTGTGCCGCGAGATCGGGTGGCTGGCCCACACCGCGCGGGGCGGCCGGGCGGGCCCGGCCGATCTGCGCGGGGGCACGTTCACCATTTCCAATGTCGGCGTCTTCGGTGTGGAATCCGGTACGCCGCTGGTCAATCCGGGCGAGGCCGCGATCCTGTGCCTGGGTGCGGTGGTGAAACGGCCGTGGGTCTTCCGGGACGAATTGGCGATCCGCTCGGTGGCGACGCTGACGTTGAGTTTCGATCACCGGATGATCGACGGTGAGGCGGCGGCCCGTTTCCTGGCGACCGTCGCCGGCCTGCTGGAGGACCCGCTGACGCTGCTCGCCCGGATCTGACGCCAGAATTCACCCGCGGATATCCGTGTACGCATGGACTTCGCGGACCGCCCGCGCGTACGGTGGCGAAATCTGTTCCAGACCCTTGGACGAGGAGCTGCGTTGAACGCGGTATTGATCTCGGCTGAAGAACTCCGGGAATCAACAGAGAAAGATCTGCGCCTGCTGGATGTGCGCTGGCAACTCGGCGATCCCGACGGGCCGCAGCATTACCAGAACGGTCATATACCCGGAGCGGTGTTCGTCGACCTGGATACCGAACTCGCCGCCCTGCCCTCACCCGCCCGCGGCCGGCATCCGCTGCCGGACCCGAGCCGGCTCCAGAAATGCGCGCGCAGCTGGGGTTTGTGCACGGGCGATCCGGTGGTGGTCTACGACGCGATCGGCGGAATGTCGGCGGCGCGGGCGTGGTGGCTGCTGCGCTGGGCGGGTATCGCCGATGTCCGGATCCTGGACGGCGGGCTCCCGGCGTGGACCCGGTCCGGCGGCGAACTGGCCACCGGGGTGGAACCCGATCCGGCGCCCGGCGATATCGAATTCCGGCCGGGCCGGCTGCCGGTGATCGACGCCGACGCGGTCGCCCGCTGGGAGGGGGTCCTGCTGGACGCCCGCGCGGCCGAGCGCTACCGCGGCGAACAGGAACACCTGGATCCCCGCGCCGGGCACATACCCGGCGCGATCAGCGCGCCGAGCAGCGAGAACCTCGATCAGGACGGCTGCTTCCTGCCCGAAAACCTGCTGCGCGAGCGGTTCGGTGAGATCGGCGAGGCCCCGGTCGCGGTGTACTGCGGTTCGGGTGTCACGGCCGCGCACGCGATCGCGGCGCTCGCCGTGGTGGGTGTTCAGGCGGCGCTCTATCCGGGCTCCTGGTCGCAGTGGGCCCACGATCCGAAGCGGCCGGTCGCCACGGGGGTGTAGGCCGGGTGATCATCCGCAGGTCGCGGCCACCCGGCGCAGCGCCGCGTGATCGGCGGCGGTGACAGGGAGCCCGTAGCGCAACGCGACCGTGAGGTAGCGGCCCGCGTAGTAGCAGTGCCCGGGCCGGGACGGCGGTAGCCAGTCCGCGGGTGTGCCGTCGCTCTTGTCGGTATTGGCCGCGTCGTCGGTGGCCTGCAGGTTGTAGTCGATATCGTTGGCGAACCGGACCCGCTGCGCGGCCGGCCACCGGGCCGCCCCGAGATCCCAGGCCGCGGCCAGCGGAAAGATGTGGTCGATCGGTATCCGCCGGGCGTTCTCCTTGCTGAACACGATGACGGCGCCGGTGTAGGGGTCGGCCAAGGTGCCCGACTGTACGACGCACCGGTGGCTGCCGGGCCGGTAGCCGACTCCGGTGAGCTGGCGCGCGAGCACATTGTTCCGGGTATCGCAGCCGTCCCGGCCGCCGGGGCCGTCGTGGTCGTCGGACCAGGCAGGGCCGAAAACACACCCCTGCCCGGCCCCGCAGCCGCGTTCGTATCCGCCCGGATGCGGGCGTTGGGACACCACCCGGACCGCGCCGAGCAACTGTTCGAGCTGCGCCCGCCCCGGACTACCCGGTGCGGGCCGCTGCCCGGTGACCGCCGCGCATCCGGCCCCCGAAATCAGTAGCAGAAAGGCGGCACACAGAGCGGTGACCGCGTGAATCGTCCCCCGTGTCATCACGGATACCGGTATACCGGACCCCTCCGACAGCTACCGCGATTTCGGAGTCAGAGCCAGGCGCGGGCCAGTAGTTCGTCGTTGTCGACCCGGTTGCTGCGGGGCGGGAAGCGCGTGGCGACCAAAGATTCGATATGTACTCCGTCGTGACCGATCACCCAGGACCCACCGCTGTCGGTACATTCGGCGATCTTGGCGAACGCGGTGAGGAGGAAGGTGACCGCCTCTTCGGGCACGGTGGTGTGGGCCAGACGCTGTGACTCGCCGGGCCGGGACAGGTCCAGCCATACTCCACACTGCCCGTCGAGCCGCATGCCGACGATCTTGTCGGCATTCACGAAGGTGAACTTGCGCCGTTCCCACGGGGTCGTCGGCGTGTAGCTCTGCTCGAGAACCTGGAGCAGAATCGTCATACTGCTGCCCTCCGCTTTTCGATGGCACCGCGGTGCCGGGATGCCGCTGTGTGATGGGACCGCTGTTCGCGGGCCGGGCTGCGCCGGGCGCCGCGCGTGGCCGCCGGAGGCAGCCCGAGCCGCCCGGCGGGGCTGCGCTCGGCGGGTATGGATATCAGTGGTGACCAGCGGATATTTCCCAGTATGTGCCGTCGCGGGGGATAAATCCAGAGACAGCCCGGGTGCGCCGGGCCGGTATCGCGTCCCCCGGCCCGCGCCGCGGGATGCCGAGGTGGGGGACGGTGCGCGGGCTGTCGCACCCGGCTGATTTGATGGGGCAATGTTGCACGGACTGTGGTCGCCCGGTTCCGGGCTGCTGCTGTGGCATGCCCCCGGCGGCGCGGACGGACCGCCCGTGCCGGGGCTGCTCGGGTCGGTACTGGCCGAATCGCGCTTCCGGCACCGGGCCGAGGTGCTCGTGGTGGACGACGCGGGCACCCGGCGGGAGACGGTGCGGGCGCACGCGCTCGCCCCGGGGCCGGCCGCCGCCGCGCTGCGACAGCGGTTGCCGGCCGGCGCCGTGGCCGGGGATCTGCGCTTCCTGGGCCATATCGCCCAGGGGATCGAACGCTGGGTGCGGGCCGGCGCGGTGGTTCCCGAACTCCGGCGCGACGACGGTGAATGGTGGGCGCGCTGGCGGTTGTCCGGCGGGTCCGGCCGGCGGGCCTGGCTCGCCGAACTCGCCGCCCTGCTGCCGCCGGCGCTGCGGGTCGCCGGGCCGCCCGGCGATGTGCTCGACGATATGGTCACCGAGCTCACCGATCCGATGGTGCGGGAACTGATCGCGGCGGATCCGCACCCGCATCCGCTGATACACGGTCTGCGCACGGATGTTCCCGTGGAGACCGGCAGTCATCAGGTGGCCGAGGTGCTGCGGCAGTGGCGGGAGAGCCGCGTCTCCGACGAGACCGGGCTGGTGTTGCGGCTGCGCGAACCCGACGGGGAGTTCGCCGATACCGCGGACACGTCCGCGCTGTGGCGCCTCGAGGTCTGCCTGCGGGCCGACGGGACGGCGCCGCGGCCGATCCCGGTTCCCGGTGCGGCCGACGAGGTGCGATTGGGCCTGGAATGGCTGGGCCGGGCGCAGCGCGCCTATCCCCGGCTGCGCGATGTCCCGGGCGACCCGCACAGCCTCGATCTGCTGCTACCGACCGAGGTGGTGGCCGATCTGGTCGCGCACGGGTCGCAGGCGCTGTCGGCCGCGGGTATTCCGCTGCTGCTGCCCAGAGCCTGGAACATCACCGAGCCGAGCCTGCGGCTGCGGGTCGAGGGCGCCGCGGTACCCGCCGCCGAGAGCACGGTGGGGCTGGACAGGCTGGTCGGCTACCGGTGGGAACTGGCACTCGGCGACACCGTGCTGTCCCAGGACGAGATGCAGCGGTTGATCTCGGCCCAGTCCGATCTGGTGCGCCTGCGCGGCGAATGGGTGCAGGCCGATCACACCGTGCTCGCGGCCGCCGCGAAGTTCGTGGCCCTGCACCACGGTGACAACGAGATCACCCTCTCCGATCTGATCGGTGAGATCAGCGAGAACCGGGCCGGAGGCGTGCCGCTGACCGAGGTCACCGCGAGCGGCTGGCCCGCCGCGCTCTTCGACCCCGATCGCCCGGTGGATCCGGTACCCGTGCCCGGACGGTTGAAGGCCCAGTTGCGCCCCTATCAGGAACGTGGCCTGGCCTGGCTGGCGACCATGAACCGGCTCGGGTGCGGCGCGGTCCTCGCCGACGATATGGGTCTGGGTAAGACGGTCCAGGTGCTGGCCCTGCTGCTGCACGAACGCGAGGGTGACCGCGCACCCGGGCCGACCGTGCTGGTGTGCCCGATGTCGGTGGTCGGCAACTGGCAGCGCGAAGCCGAACGGTTCGCGCCCGACCTGCGGGTCCTGGTGCACCACGGCCCCGGGCGCGCACAGGGCCGTGACCTCGACGCGGCGGTGGCCGCAGCGGATCTGGTGGTCACCACCTACGCGCTGCTCGCCCGTGATATCGCCGAGCTGTCCCGGCAGCAGTGGGAACGGGTGGTGCTCGACGAAGCCCAGCACATCAAGAACGCGGCGACCCGGCAGGCGCGGTCCGCCCGGGCGCTGCCCGCCCGGCACCGGCTGGCGCTCACCGGTACGCCGGTGGAGAACCGGCTCGAAGAACTCCGCTCGATCTTCGATTTCGCGGTACCGAAACTACTGGGCAGCCCGCAGACCTTCCGGGCCCGCTTCGCCGTACCCATCGAGCGGGAGAACGACGAGAACGCGGTGGCCCGGCTGCGCACCGTGACCTCCCCCTTCCTGTTGCGCCGGGTGAAAACCGATCCCGCCGTGATCAGCGATCTGCCGGACAAACTCGAGATGACCGTCCGGGCCAACCTCACCGTCGAACAGGCCGCGCTGTATCAGGCGGTGGTCGAGGATATGCTCGAGAAACTGCGCGATGCCAAGGGAATGGCCCGTAAGGGGGCGGTGCTCGGCGCGCTCACCCGGTTGAAGCAGGTCTGCAATCACCCCGCGCATTTCCTCGGCGACTCCTCCGCGGTGCTGCGGCGCGGCGCCCACCGATCCGGCAAGCTGGCGCTGGTCGAGGATGTGCTCGACGCCGTCCTGGCCGAGGGGGAGAAGGCGCTGCTGTTCACCCAGTTCCGCGAGTTCGGCGAGCTCATCGTCCCGTACCTCGCCGAACGGTTCGGTGGCGAGATCCCGTTCCTGCACGGCGGAGTCGCCAAGAAACGACGGGACGGGATGGTCGCGGCGTTCCAGGGTGCGGGGGGCCCGCCGATCATGCTGCTCTCGCTCAAGGCCGGGGGTACCGGACTGAATCTGACCGCCGCCAATCATGTCGTGCATCTGGATCGCTGGTGGAATCCGGCCGTGGAGAACCAGGCGACCGACCGCGCGTTCCGCATCGGGCAGCGCCGGGCGGTGCAGGTGCGCAAACTGGTCTGCGTCGACACCATCGAGGAACGTATCGACGAGATGATCACGGGTAAGAGCGAACTCGCCGATCTGGCGGTCGGGGTCGGGGAGAACTGGATCACCGAACTCGGCAACGACGATCTGGCCCGGCTGTTCACCCTCGGCGCCGAGGCGGTGGGTGAGTAATGGCCGACTTCGGCGAGTACGGCAGGCGCCGAGCCGTTTCCGGTGGCGTCGGCGCGCGCAGCCGGCGCGGCGCCTTCGCCCGCACCTTCTGGGGCAAAGCCTTCGTGGAGGTGGTCGAGCGGCTCGCCGAACCCGGTCGGCTCGCCCGGGGCCGCACCTATGCCCGGGCGGGGCAGGTGGTGAGTTACCGGATCGAGCCCGGTGTCGTGGCCGCCGAGGTGCAGGGCAGCCAGCCGCGCCCGTTCGCCACGACCTGCGATTTCCGGCGCCTGCGCGACGAGGAGGTGGAGCTGCTGGTCGAGCTGATCCGGGGCTCGCCCGGCATGCTCGCCCGCGTGGTCTCCGGGGATCTGCCCCGCGAACTCGCACCGCACCTGCTCCCGGAGACCGCGGCCGATATCGATTTCGGTTGCACCTGCCCGGATCCCGGGTGGCCGTGTAAACACGCGGTCGCGGTCGCCTGCCTGCTCGCCGAACGCCTCGACGACCATCCGCGGGACCTGCTGATCCTGCGCGGGCTGAGCCTGGACACCCTGATCAGCGGGGTCGAGGCGGCGGTGCCGGAGGGCGAAGAGTTCGCCGACCCCTACGGCGAGAGTCTGGAACTGCCCGCCCTGCCGGCACCGGAGATCCGCCCGGCCCCCGACGATCTGGATCCGGCGCTGCTGCGGCGGGCACTGCGCATGCTGTCCGCGGACGAGTCGACGGCGGCGGAGGCGGGGCGGGCTCTGGTGGGCATGTATTCGACCATGACCAGTTCTGGTCGGTCTCCGGGATAAACTCGCCTGCTCCCTCGATGATCGGGGTGTCTGTTAGCGAGAGGTCGGCGGCGTCTGTCCACGGCGATTCAGCGTATGAACGAGATCGTGGGCAAGGCCGAAGTACGAAAGTTCCCATGCCCATATCGAATCCGAGTGTGCTCATTCGAGAAGAACGGATGGTGGTCGGGCCTTCCCGGTGTTGAGATCGGGCGGGGCCCGGCACTCATCCAGCATTATCGCGGAGTTCCGGCCATGCCGCGCGCATCGCCTTGACCGCATGATGCAGGTCTTCCTCGGATATGGGCTCGATCGGCTTCCGCGGCGGCGGGTAGCAGATCCGGTCCTCGTTCAGCCTATGAGGTAGGTCTTGCATGAGCTCTCCAGAATCGATGGCTTGTCCGGGCGATATGCGTCAGACGCATATGCGCGGAACTGCGTCGGAATACGGTGTTGGTCGCGACGCTCGAGCGGGCGCGCGTACGAGAGAGTGGGTTGGTGATGACGGTTGCCGGCGGGCAACGCCACAAGGTGATCGGGGATGTCCACTTGCTGCTCAGCGATGGGCATGGGCGCGTGCTGTTCGGCCGCCGGGCGAGCACCGGCTACGAGGATGGCGCCTACCATCTACCGTCCGGGCACTTGGAAGCGGGCGAGTCGGTCGTGGCCGCATTGGTGAGAGAGGCGAAAGAGGAGATCGGGGTAACGATCGACCCCGGTGCAGTCGGCTTCGCCCACATCATGCACAACTCGTCTTCCGGCGGCCGGGCAGCGTTCTTCTTCGAGGTCGGGCTGTGGGAGGGCGAACCGTCGAACATGGAGCCGGACAAATGCGATGATCTGGCCTGGTTTGCTCTCGATGCCCTGCCGGAGCGGATGATCCCGTACTGCCGGGAGGCGCTGCACCATATCTCGGCCCGGCGCCGCTTCTCCCTGTACGGCTGGTAACGGACCCGCCGCGGGGTGCCCGTCGCCTCTCTCGATGGCACCCCGCGGTGGTGTACCTCGCTCAACTCAAGTGACGTTCCAGTCGGTGAGCGAGGTGACCAGCTCCTCGAACCGCTCCCTGGTCATGCGCTTACGGCAAGCGTCTTCGGGCGTTTCCCCGGCCGCGCCGTACTGCCACCACGTATCTCCGGTTTTGTTATCCATCACCAGGAATCGTTCCGCCTGCGCCGGGCCGCGTACGACGATCGACACTGTGCCGGGCTCGGCGACGACTGAGGTGTATTCGGCGTATGCGTGAGACGCATATCCGCTGCGCCGCACAGTGATACCGTCAGCGGAAATGGGAAGGCTTGCGACATCTTTGGAGTGGGGGAAGATGACGGGTATCGAGGAGCGCTATTGCGTCGACTGCGGCGGCCTGCTCAGCCGCTACAACCCAGGTGAGTGGTGCGGTTCATGCACTCCGACCACCGCTGACACGCCGCTGGAGATGCCAGCGCAGTTCTGGTGGAGCGAACACATGCTCGCCGCGCTGTCGAGTTGGCATATGGGGCGAGTCATCTACGCCTACCGCACCCATCCCCTCCACGGCCCACAGCCGATAGCGCAGAAAAAGGTCGCGAACTGGCTCGATCTCACCCAGGCACAGCTCAGTCGCATCGAGACGGGTCCCGCCCCTGAGCACCTGACGAAGCTCATCCGATGGGCGCAGGTCCTTCGCATCCCTGCTGAGCTGTTGTGGTTCGGTTTGCCCCCCGCGTCTACGCTCGGCGAAGTGAACCGCAACGAATTCCTGCGGGCCGCGGCAGCGGTCACGGCGACAGCAGCCGCCTCGCCTCACGGCCTCATGCAACTCCTCAACGACACCCGATCCACTGCGATACCCGCCCGCGTCGGCGCCGCGGAGATCGAGCAGTTACGGGCCGCCTCCGACCTCTTCGCCGGCTGGGATGCCCTGTATGGCGGCGGTCTGGTCCGCGAGGTCGTTGCCGCCCAGCTGCGCGTCGCCGTGTCCTACCTGCACGCAGGCTGCGCACCGGGACTCCGTAGCGATTTGTACTCCGCTGTGGGATATCTCAGCCACACAGCAGGGTTCATGGCGTTCGACGCCTGCGCGCACAGGGATGCCACCGAAATGTTCGGACTGGCCCTGAAATGCGCAGAACAGGCAGATGCCTGGCAACTCCGGGCCAAGATCCTCTCGTCCATGGCGCGTCACGCGATCTGGACCGGTAAGCCGAAAGACGGGCTCCGCCTTGCCACCAGCGCATTCCTGCACTCGGACCGGCTGACCGCCACCGAACGCGCCATGCTGTTCACGACACAGGCCCGCGCCTACGGGAAACTCGGAGACGTGGACGCGGTCGCCACCGCGATCGGCCGCGCAGACGAGCAGTTCAGCCACTCCGAGCCAGCTGAAGGTCCCTCCTGGATGGCCTATTACGATGGTGCCCAGCACGCCGGCGACACCGGGCACGCACTGTTCGACATCGCGGTCCGCGGCAGGTTCCGCAGCGAGGCCCGCGGACGGCTGGAAGCCGCAGTCGCCGGTCACACCTCCGACGCGGAACGGTCGCGTACGATCTCGATGATCAAACTGGCATCACTGACGATGTCGACCGGGGATCCCGACGAAGCCGCCGAGATCGGCACCGTCGCGGTTGGCCGCGCATCCGGTCTCAAATCCATGCGCGCTGCCGAGGACGTCCACGAACTACGTTCCTACGCACGTCGCGCGGGGGTTGACCTTGCGCCGGCCACTGGATGACCGACCAGGTGCTCGAGGCCGTAGCTCGCGCTGCTTGCGCGGCGGTCGGGCTGACAGTTACCGACCTGACGGTGATCAAGGTGTCGGAGAACGCCATCTACCGGCTTCCGCGGCAGCGGGTCGTCGTCCGGGTCGCCCAACCCGGCCAGCGTGCCGCTGCGGAACGCGAACTGCTGATCGCTGATTGGCTTCGCCGCGTCGATGTGCCCGCCGTCGAACCAGCCGCCATGTCGACAAACTTCGTCATGGTCGACGACCGGCCGGTGACCTTCTGGAAAGAGCTACCCGAGCACCGTGGAGGTACCGCCACCGAAATCGCCACAGCCCTGCGCGGGCTCCACGCGCTCGACCCGCCACCATTCCTCGCCGAAGTGGACCCCTTCGTTCGGCTCGAACAACGGATCGAGGCCGCGGTCACCCTGCCCGCCGACGACCGCCGGTGGCTCCAGCAGCGCCTGGCCCATCTACGAGAAGCCTGGCCGGCCCGGCCCGAAGGGCTGCCGTGGGGGCCGATCCACGGCGATGCCTGGGAGGGCAACGTCGTCACGACCGAGGGCGGTTCAACTCTGTTCCTCGACCTGGAACGCGCTTCCATCGGCCCGCCTGAGTGGGATCTGACTTCGACCGCCATCAAGTACAGCTCGTTCGGCTGGATCACCTCGCAGCGGTACGCCGAATTCGTGGCGGCGTACGGCTACGACGTCACCGAATGGTCGGGCTTCCGACTGCTTCGAGAGATACGCGAAATGCGGATGACCTGCATGGCGGCACAAGCCGCTGCGAAGGAACCCGCCCGTCTCGGGCAAGCCCGACTACGCGTCGACTCCCTCCGTGGCCGCCGCGGTCCGCGCCCCTGGGGTGGCTGGGAAGCAATTCCCTAGACCGGGCAGATCCACCCGGGAGTGCCGAGGGCCTGCTCGAGCTGTGATGCGCAATGGAGTCCGGACCGCCCCGCGTAAGGGCCGTCCAGTCCGGTAGCTCGGTCATTCCAGCCGGTATACCCCCTGGGCATTGGTGCGGAACACCTTCGCCAAAAACTCCGTGCCGCCGAGATGTTCGGCCAGCACCGTCGCCACCGCCTCGGCGCTGCCGGTCATCGAGGTGATCGGCCGGTCGACCGGGAAATTCGATCCCCAGACGAGTCGTTCGGCGCCGAAGACATCGGCCGCGTGCCGCAGCAGCGGGCCGATCCGGTCGGTGAGGCGGGCCACCGGCGTCGGATGGCCGGGTCTGGGGACCGGGTGGCCCAGGATCGGCATCATCAGCCCGCTGACCTTGGCCACCACATTCGGGAACTCGGCCAGTGCGGTGATATCGGCGCGCCAGCGTTCGAATATCGCGGCGCGTTGCCGGGCGTCGTTCCCGGTGTACTTGCCGATCGGCCCGAAGATCCCCGCCGGCGTACCCAGGTGGTTCAGCACGATCTTCGCCTCGGGGTAGCGCCGGGCCAGCGCGATCAGTTCCGGCAGCTGGTTCGAGTAGACCCAGGCCTCGAAGATCAGATCGCGGTCGACCAGTGCGGCGAAGCCGTCCAGGAACGCGTTGCTGTGCAGGGCGCCCGGGTCGGTGGTGAAACTGCGGATGCCGGTGTCCGGATGGTGGGCGACCATACTGCGCACCCCGCGTACCAGGGGCGAGGCGGAGAGATGTGCGTCGAGCAGTTCGGCGAATCCCGGGGCGCCGGGGAATCCGCTCGCGCTCACGGCGGCGAGCGCGGGGGTGTCCACCCCGAACGGCAGGGCGGTGACCCAGCGGGTCTCCTCGACCTTGGGGCCGGTCCACTCGACCTCGATGTGCACCACCGATTCGACCGGCAGGTCGCCGGCGTCGGTCCGGTAGTCGGCGGGCAGGTACGGCGCCAGGTAGGCCGAGGGCTCGCCGATGAACTCCCGGTCCCTACGCGGCGCGAGACGTACCGCGAGCGGGAGCGGGACCGGGACGGCACGCAACAGTTTCGCCGTACGGCTGAACTCGCGCGCGGTGGTGAACGGGTCCCACTGGTGGATGTGGGCGTCGATGATCCGGATCTCGCCGATGTCCATTGCGCTCCGGCACCTCCTGCGATCGTCTGTGGTCTGGTCGCCGAGGGTAGCGCGTGCCCAGGGCCCGGGGGAGCCGTTCGGCTCGCGTCGGACGAGTCGGCGGATCCGGCGCTCATCGGATCTCGTAGCGGGGGGAACCCGGGTTCTTCAGGGCCGGGAGGAGCGCGTCAAGTTCATGCTCGACGCTGCCGCGCCACTCTCTTCGGTGTTCACAAATTAACGTGTTAGGGTGTGAAACGTGAGCGGGCAGGTGAAGCGGGCCTTTAAATACCGCTTCTTTCCGACCGACGCCCAGGCTGTGGAGTTGGGGCGGACGTTCGGGTGTGTCCGCAAGGTGTACAACCTTGCGTTGGATGCTCGGACCGTCGCGTGGGTCCGTGGAGAGCGTGTCAACTATGCGGCGACCTCGGCGATGCTCACCGAGTGGAAACGCCGGGACGAATTCGCCTACCTCAACGAGGTGTCGTCGGTGCCGCTGCAGCAAGCGTTGCGGCACTTGCAGGCCGCGTTCGCCAACTTCTGGGGCAAACGTGCCCGATATCCGCGTTTCAAGTCCCGCAAGAAGTCCCGCGTATCGGCCGAGTACACGCGGTCGGCGTTCCGCTGGCGCGACGGGAAACTCACCCTCGCGAAGATGAGCGAACCGCTGGACATTGTGTGGTCGCGTCCGCTGCCCGAGGCTGGTGAGCCGTCCACGGTCACCGTCTCCCGGGATGCGGCCGACCGCTGGTTCGTGTCGATACTGTGCGACGATCCGGCTGTGGAGCCCCTCCCGGCAACGACTGCGGCCGTGGGGATCGACGCGGGACTGACGCATCTTCTCACCCTGTCCACGGGTGAGAAGATCACCAACCCGCGCCACGAACGACGGGATCGGGAACGGTTGGCGAAAGCCAATCGCGGGTTGTCTCGGAAACAGAAGGGCTCCAACAATCGTGCCAAGGCCCGGTTGAAGGTCGCCCGCGTGCATGCCCGCATCGCCGACCGGCGGCGCGATCACTTGCACAAGATCACTACTCGGCTCGTGCGTGAGAACCAAACGCTCGTGATCGAAGACCTGACCGTGCGGAATATGCTCGGCAACAGTTCGCTGGCCCGCGCTATCAGCGATGCGTCGTGGAGTGAGTTCCGGACCATGTTGGAGTACAAAGCCTGCTGGTATGGTCGCGAGGTGATCGCGGTGGACCGGTGGTTCCCGTCGTCGAAATTGTGCTCGGACTGCGGCGCTGTCCGGGACAGATTGCCGCTGAACGTGCGCGAGTGGACGTGTGGTTGCGGTGTCACCCATGATCGGGATGTCAATGCAGCCAAGAATATTGTGGCCGCCGGGCCGGCGGTGTCTGTCTGTGGAGATGGTGTAAGACCTCAACGGAGTACTCCGGGCGGGCGGTCGTCGGTGAAGCAGAAAACTCAACCCGCGAGGGTTGCAATCCCTGCCCTCTAGGGCTGGGAGGATGCCAAACTGGGTCTGTGGCCGCAAAAAACAACACCGCGTCGTGACGGGAAAATCCACGCCCTCCCCCCCGCCCCGCCCGGTCGGTGGCCCGGTGGTGGAACCGAAGAGTCCCGGTGCGGCGGCGCCGGAACCGGGTCGTGCGCCCGCCGCGCTGCGCGATCTGGTCGAGCAGGGGGTGCTCGACGAAACCCAGCTGACCGCGGTGGTCACCGCGCTGCGGCACGAACGGCCGCGGCCCACGCCGGCCCGGCTGCTGGCCGAGATCGCGGCCTACGCCGGGGCGGGCCTGCTGTTGAGCGGACTGGTGCTGATCCTGGTGGAGTCCTGGGACGATATGGCCGAACTCGGCCGGTTCGTCCTGTTCGCGCTGGTCGCTCTCGGCTTGATCGTGGCCGGTGTGGCGACGGCGGGCGGTCGCTCGGTGTTGTTGCGCGCGGCGTGGCGGTCGATACCCGATACCGGGCACACCGCGCGGACCCGGCTGGCGGTGGTCCTGTTCGTACTCGCGTCGGCGAGTGTGGCCGCGGCCGCGGGGTCGGCTTTCGACAACGGGGATGTCGGCAGCGACACCACCTGGGTCTATGCGGCGGGGGCGGGTCTGCTGGCGGCGGCCGCCGGGTATGCCGCGTTGCCGTCGCTGCTCGGTCTGCTGGTGTGTACCGCATTCAGCGTGGCACTGGTGGTCGGCGTACTGGACGAGGTCTTCGACCTCGACGACAGCTGGGTCGGCGGCGGGGTGCTGGTGCTGGGTATCGGCTGGCTCGGTCTCACCCGGGCCCGGGTGGTGCTCGAGGTGTGGGCCGGGTATCTGGCGGGCGTGGTCCTGGCGGTGGCGGGGGCGCAGACCGTCGACGCGTTCGACGGGAGGTGGCCGGCCTACGTGCTCACCGCCGTGGTCGCAGTGATGTGCTTCGGGGTCTACGCCACCGATCGGTCCTGGGTGCTGGTTCTCGGTGGCGCCGCCGCGCTGACAATGGCGGCGGTGGAGGCGGTCGCGGAGTGGACCGGTGAGTCGGCCGGTGCGTCCGGGGCGATCCTGGTGATCGGCGCGGTGGTCCTGGGGATCGGCAGCTATCTGCTGGCCCGGTCCACGAAAACCATCGGTTAGCTGGGTAGATTCCGAGCCACGCGGACGCGGTCGGCGTGTTTGCGGACAAGTCTGGTTTCGGCCCGGGGCCGGGTGTATCGTTTTGCTTGGACGTCCAACTATTGGAAGCCCGCAAAACGATCTTCGTGTGACGGACGGCCGCAGCGCCGCGCCCGCCACCCCCGACACGAGGCAGGGAATCGCATGGTTCGAGAACTCACACATTTCATCGGCGGGCAGCACGTCCCCGGCACCTCCGGCCGGTTCGGCGATGTCTACGACCCGAATATCGGCGAGGTGCAGGCCCGGGTGCCGCTGGCGAGCCGGGCCGAGGTCGAAGCCGTTATCGCGAATGCCGAAGCCGCGCAGCCGGCCTGGGCCGCGACCAACCCGCAGCGCCGGGCCCGGGTGCTGATGAAGTTCTTGACCCTGGTCAACGATGAGATCGACTCGCTGGCCGCACTGCTGTCCAGTGAGCACGGCAAGACCATCCCCGACGCCAAGGGCGATATCCAGCGCGGCCTCGAGGTCATCGAGTTCGCGGTCGGTATCCCGCACCTGCTCAAGGGTGAGTACACCGAGAGCGCAGGTACCGGGATCGATGTCTACTCGATGCGCCAGCCGTTGGGTGTGGTCGCCGGGATCACCCCGTTCAACTTCCCGGCCATGATTCCGCTGTGGAAGGCCGGTCCCGCGCTGGCCACCGGTAACGCTTTCGTGCTCAAGCCCTCCGAACGCGACCCGTCGGTGCCGCTGCGGCTGGCCGAACTGTTCCTCGAAGCCGGTCTGCCCGAGGGCGTGTTCAACGTGGTCAACGGCGACAAGGAGGCCGTGGACACGATCCTGCACGATCCTCGGATCAAAGCGGTCGGCTTCGTCGGCTCCACTCCGATCGCGCAGTACATCTACGAGACCGCCACCGCGAACGGTAAACGCGCCCAGTGCTTCGGCGGCGCCAAGAACCACGCCATCGTCATGCCCGACGCCGATCTCGACGATGTCGCCGATCAGCTCATCGGCGCGGGCTACGGTTCCGCCGGTGAACGCTGCATGGCGATCTCGGTGGCCGTGCCGGTAGGCGAGGAGACCGCGGACCGGCTGGTCGAGAAGCTCACCGAGCGGGTGCACAAGCTCAATATCGGCAAATCCGATGATCCGGGCGCGGACTACGGGCCGCTGGTCGGCCTCGACGGTGTGGACCGGGTGAAGAAGTACATCCAGCAGGGCATCGACGAGGGCGCCGAACTGGTTGTCGACGGCCGCGGGCTCACCGTCGACGGCGCGGAGAACGGGTACTTCGTCGGCGCGACCCTGTTCGACCGGGTCGGCAAGGAGATGTCCATCTACAAGGAGGAGATCTTCGGTCCGGTGCTCAGCGTCGTGCGCGCCGCCGACTACGAGGAAGGCCTGCGCCTGGCCAACGACCACGAATACGGCAACGGCGTGGCGATCTTCACCCGCGACGGTGACACCGCCCGCGATTTCGCGGCCCGCGTACAGGTCGGCATGGTCGGTATCAATGTCCCGATCCCGGTGCCGATCGCGTACTACACCTTCGGCGGCTGGAAGCGGTCCGGGTTCGGTGACCTGAACCAGCACGGCCCGGATTCGATCCGCTTCTACACCAAGACCAAGACCGTGACCCAGCGCTGGCCGGCGGGATTGAAGGAGAGCAACAGCTTCGTCATCCCCACGATGGAATGACGGCCGTGTTCACGCTCGACGAAGACGAGCGGGCCATCCGCGACACCGCCCGGGAATTCGCCGACGAGTACCTGGCGCCGCACGCCGTGGAATGGGACCAGAACAAACACTTCCCGGTGGATATGCTGCGGAAATCGGGTGCGGTCGGGCTCGGCGGCATCTACGTGGGTGAGGAGTTCGGTGGATCCGGCCTGCGCCGGTTGGACGCGGTGCGGATCTTCGAACAGCTCGCCACCGGATGCCCCACCGTGGCGGCCTATATCTCGATCCACAATATGGCGGCCTGGATGATCGACGCCTACGGCGACGACGACCAGCGCCGGCAGTGGCTGCCCGGGTTGACGGCGATGGACCAGCTGGCCAGTTACGCGCTCACCGAACCCGGTGTGGGTTCCGATGCCGCCGCCCTCACCACCCGCGCGGTGCGTGACGGTGACGACTACCTGGTCAACGGCTCCAAGCAGTTCATCTCGGGCGCGGGTAGCAACGACCTGTACGTGATGATGGTCCGCACCCAGGACACCGGGGCACGGGGTATCTCGACGCTGGTCATCCCCGCCGACACGCCCGGTCTCGAGGTAGGGCCCAACGAGAAGAAGATGGGCTGGAACGCCCAGCCCACCCGCCAGGTGATCCTCACCGACGCGCGGGTGCCGGTGGCCAACCGGCTCGGCGCCGAGGGTGACGGGTTCCGGATCGCCATGAACGGGCTCAACGGCGGGCGGCTCAATATCGCCGCGTGCTCGATGGGCGGGGCGCAGGCCGCGCTCGAGAAAACCGTGCCCTACCTGGCCCAGCGCAATGCGTTCGGCGCTCCGCTGCTCAACAATCAGGCACTGCAGTTCGAACTGGCCGATATGCGGACCGAACTCGAAGCCGCCCGGACCCTGTTGTGGCGGGCCGCGGCGGCGCTGGACGCGGACGCCCCGGACAAGGTCGAACTCTGCGCCATGGCCAAACGGTTCGCCACCGACGCCGGTTTCGAGGTCGCCAACGCCGCGCTGCAACTGCACGGCGGATACGGTTACCTGGCCGAATACGGCCTGGAGAAGATCGTCCGTGACCTGCGGGTGCACCAGATCCTGGAGGGCACCAACGAGGTCATGCGGATGGTCGTCGCCCGGTCGATGACAGCGTCCGTGGCGGGTGTGTCGTGATCGGCGGACGCCCGGCGGCGAGCGCGAAAGGAAATGAATGAGCGACGATCCCGAAGTCCTGGTCGAACAGCACGGCGGCCTGGGCCTGATCACCCTGAACCGGCCCAAGGCCATCAACGCCCTCAACCACGCGATGACGCTCACCATCACCGAGCGGTTGCGCGCTTGGGCCACCGACGATTCGGTGCGGACGGTGGCCATCACCGGCGCCGGTGAGCGGGGCCTGTGCGCGGGCGGCGATATCGTCGCCATCCATCACGACGCCAAGGAACAGCAGGCGGCGGGGCATGTGGGCGCGGCGGCGGATTCGGCGACCGGGAAGTTCTGGCGCGACGAGTACATTCTCAACGCGCTCATCGGCCGCTATCCGAAGCCGTATGTCGCGGTGATGGACGGGATCGTGATGGGCGGCGGGGTCGGCCTGTCGGCGCACGGCAGCCATCGCATCGTCACCGAACGGTCCAAGGTCGGCATGCCGGAGGTCGGTATCGGATTCATCCCCGATGTCGGCGGCACCTACCTGCTGTCCCGGGCACCGGGTGAACTGGGCACGCATATCGCGCTCACCACCGCGCGGCTCGGGGCCGGCGATGCCGTCGCGACCGGTTTCGCGGACTACTACGTTCCGGCCGACCGGATTCCGGCGCTGCTGGCCACTGTGGAGACCGAGGCCGCGGATGTCGCCATCGCGAAATTCGCCGCCGAGGCACCGGAATCGACCCTGGTCGCGCAACGCGACTGGATCGATACCTGCTACAGCGCGGATACCGTCGCCGAGATCGTGGCCCGCCTGCAGGCCCACGAATCGCCGGAGGCGAACAAGGCCGCCACCGACGTACTGGGCAAATCGCCGGTCGCGCTGCAGGTGACCCTGCGGTCGCTGCGTTCGGCGAAGGGTGCCGGCAGCCTGGAGGCCGTGCTGAACGAGGAGTACCGGGTGTCGATCTCCTCGCTGGCCTCGCACGACCTGGTCGAGGGTATCCGCGCCCAGGTGGTCGACAAGGACCGCAACCCGCAGTGGTCGCCCGCCACTCTGTCCGATGTGACCACCGCGCAGGTCGACGGATATTTCGCCGAACTCGGTGCGCGGGAACTGGGTTTGACGATTCCGGAGGACAAACAATGAGCAAGACGATCGGCTTCCTCGGCCTCGGCCATATGGGCGGCCCCATGGCGGCCAACCTGGTCAAGGCCGGGTACGACGTCCACGCGTTCGACCCCTCGCCCGCGGCGCAGGAACAGGCCCGCGCCGACGGGGTCGCGCTGGTGGATTCCGGTGTGGCCGCGGCTACCGGTCGTGACATCGTGATCACCATGCTCACCAATGGCAAGCTGGTGCGCACCGTGTACGACGAACTGCTGCCGGCCGCCAACCCGGGCACGCTGTTCATCGACTGTTCGACCATCGATGTGGCCGACGCCCGGGCCGCAGCCGTTGCCGCGGCGGCGGCCGG
>NZ_JBKOOL010000013.1:0-60736 GCF_046764065.1 Nocardia sp. NPDC002869 | reverse complement strand
GCCCGGCCCGGGTCAGGGCCGGGCGGCGTTGGGCCGCCGGGTCAGATGCGGGTCATGGTCGAGGTGTATCCACCGCCGCCCGGGTAGACCCAGGCACCGGTGACGGTGGTGCCGTCGGCGTCGAAGGTGCCCTGGTAGTAGGCGGGGCTGCCCTTCGCGCCGGCCCAGATGGTGAGTGTGTCGCCGATCAATTCGTAGACGTAGTCGAAGGTGTTGCCGACCGAGTCGTAGTACCGCGATGCCACATCGGGGCCGGTGGGTTCGCCGAACGGGCGCAGATTGCCGATCACCTCCATACCGGTGACGGGTTCGCCGTGCTGGGTGAGGTCGATGTGCTGAAGCAGGAAGAACCGGCCGGGCATCCATTCGTAGCGCACGGTTCCCTCCGCGCCGCCGCTGACCTTCCAGGTGCCGGTCAGCCGGTCCAGGGCCCGCAGTTCGGGAGTGGGCTGCTGCTGGGTGTCGATCATTCTCGTCCTCCTGTGTGGGTTGGTCGCTGCTACCTCGGAGCGGTTCCGCCGGCTTCGACACTCAGGATATGTGATGTGAGTCACTGCACCGGGGTGTCGAGATCCGGCGGGTGGCTCCGAGGTAGCAGCGACCAACCCGTTACCGAGGAAGGAACCCCGATGACTCTCGCGTCCCAGGCCCCGACCGCCTCCACCTCCGAACACGCACCTGCTCCGGCAACCAGGTATCTACTGCTCGCAGGTGCCGTTGCCGGTCCGGCGTTCTTCGCTTCGGCCATCACGCAGATGCTCACCCGTGCGGGCTTCGACATCACCCGGCACCCGATCAGCCAGCTCGCCACCGGAGATCTCGGCTGGATCCAGATCATCACCTTCATCGCGGCCGGGATGGGCGCGTTGACCCTGGCCGCGGGCCTCCGCCGCACTCTCACGGAAGGACTCGGGCGGCGGGCGCTACCGATCCTGGTAGGGGTTTTCGGCATCGGACTCATCGCTGCCGGGATGTTCACCATGGATCCGGAGAACGGCTTCCCGGCCGGCACACCGGATGGGCCGGTCGCGCAGATGTCCTGGCACAGCATTGCGCACTCGGCCGCCGCCGCGGTGGCGTTCACCGCGCTCGCGATCGCGGCCCTGGTGCTGAGCGTACGGTGCGCGCGCCGCCGGATGGTGCTGCCCGCCGTGGTGAGCGCCGCTGCCGGACTCGTTCTGCTGGTGCCGATATCGCCCGGCTATATGAGCATCCAGATCGCGATCAACGGTCTGATCGCCTTCACCTGGACCACCGTGCTGGCGCTGTCCCAGCGCCGCGCCGCCTGAGCGGGCCGTGGTGCTGCCCCCGGCTACCGTGATGACAACCCGACCGCTTCGGAAGGACTGACCGTGAAATACCTGCTGCTCGGTTACACCCCGGCCACCGCGTGGGACGCCGCGACCGCCGACACTCCCTCGGCGGAGGCGCTGGCGGCGTTCGCCACCTACCGGCAACTGGAACAGGAACTGATCGCCGCCGGTGAACTGGTCACCAGCGAGGGCCTGGGCCACCCGGCCGTCAGCACCACCGTCCGCAAAACCGCGGACGGCGTGGTGGCCACCGACGGCCCGTTCGCCGAACTCAAGGAGGTCCTGGCCAGCTTCGCCGTGATCGATGTCGCCGGCCACGAACGAGCCGTGGAGATCACCGCCCGCATCGTCGAAGCACTCGGCGAGCCGATCGAAATCCGCCCGGTCATGGGCGAAGACTTCACCACATGACCCCCGAGATCGAGGGCCTGCTGCGCGCCGAAGCGCCGCAGGTCCTCGGTGCGCTGGTCCGCCGCTTCGGACGATTCGATATCGCCGAGGACGCCGTGCAGGAAGCGTTGCTGATCGCCGCGCGCGCGTGGCCGCTCGACGGTGTCCCGGACCGTCCGCGGAGCTGGCTCGTTCGAATCGCATACCGGCGCATGGTCGATCTACTGCGTTCCGACCGGGCTCGCCGCCGCCGTGAACTGGAAGCCGGCACCGCCGAACTGGCCATGGCCGAACCCGCGCGGCGCGCGCAGACCACAGGCCTCGACGACAGCCTCACCCTGCTCCTGCTGTGCTGCCATCCCGCGCTCGGCCACATCTCACAGGTGGCACTGACCCTCCGCGCGGTCGGCGGCCTGACTACCGCCGAGATCGCGCACGCCTACGGCACAGCCGAGTCCACCATGGGCACGCGGATCAGTCGCGCCAAACAACAGCTCGCCAAGGCCGGCGCCCGCTTCACCCCACCCACCGACAGCGACCGCGACAGCCGGATGACCGCAGTCCGGCGCGTGCTGTACCTCATCTTCAACGAGGGCTACACCGCCACCGCCGGAGCCGATCTCACCCGGGTCGACCTCACCCGGGAGGCCATCCGCCTGACCAGAATGCTGCACGCCACCGACCCCGGCGACGCGGAAGTGACCGGCCTGCTCGCACTCATGCTGCTCACCGAATCCCGCCGCGCAGCACGCACCGACGCCGGCGAACTGATACCCCTCGCAGAACAGGACTCCACGCGGTGGGACCGCGAACTGATCGATGAGGGAACCGCACTCATCGATCGTGTCTGGAACCGCGGCCCGGCCGGCCCGTACCAACTCCAGGCCGCCATCGCCGCGGTCCACGCCGCCGCCGAACCGGGCCGGACCGACTGGCCACAGATCGCGATGCTCTACCTGTGGCTCGAACGCCTCACTCCCACCCCGCCCGTCCGACTCGCCCGCGTCGTGGCCGTCGCCCACGCCTACGGGGCCGCCCGCGGTCTCGCCCTGCTCGACGACCTCGATCGACACCACCACCTTGACCGCAACCCGCTCACCCGGCAACGCGAACACGCCGTACGCGCGCACCTCCTACAGCAGACCGGCGACGACGCCACCGCGGCCGAACTCTTCCGCCGCGCCGCCGACCTGACCGGCAACCAAGCCGAACAGCGCTACCTCCGCGACAAAGCCGATCGACTCGATCGGCGTCGGTAGGTCCCGAACCGTGGGTGACTGCGGCTACCGCGTTGCCGCGAGCAGCCTTTCCGCCGTGTGAACCACCTCGGTCGTCACGCGTTCGAACATGGCGTCGGCTATACGGCGGGCGGAACTCCGGTCGGCAATGTGCCCTATGTCCTCGGCTGCTTCGTCGCTGCCACCCTGGCACACGCGGCCGCGCTGTGGACTGCGACCGGCCGCCACCGGAGACCGGACGGCCCAGCGCCCACGGCCCCGCGCCGGGATGGAATCGAGAACCGGAAGTGAGTGGATCGCAGCCTCGGTCATCAACTGTGCCCGGCACATTCGCCTCGGCGCCGGCGGCCGATCAGGCCGTCACATCGATGACCACCTTGCCGACGGCCCGGCCCGCGGGGACCCGTTCGAAGGCCCGGGCGGTATCCGCGAGCGGGAAAGTGGCGCCGATATGCGGCGCGATCCGGCCGTCGGCGAGCAGGCCTGCCAGTTCCCGCTCATTGCGGTCGCCGCTGGGCCTGTCCAGGGAACCGGCGGGAGCGTGATGAGTGAATTCACCGAATTCCACGACGAACTGCGTACCCGTGGCCCGGGAACTGCTCGGCAAGGGCGACGGCGGGCCTGATCGACCGGCCGGTGCTCCTGCGGGCCGGTTGACCGGGTCTGGAGGTGGCGGAGGAGTACGGGGGAGCCGGGGCCGGCGTCGCGGAGGTCGGCATCCTGCTGGAGGAAGTGGGCCGGGCGGTCGCGCGCACCGCGTATCCGAGTATGACCGCGGCGGGTATCGGCGCCCTGGCTCTGCTCGAGCCGAATGCCCACCGGGACGCGGTGCTGCGCGAAACCGTCGCCGGCACCGCGGTACTGGGAGGAAATATGGTGCCGGCGGCCGGCGGCGAAACGGCTTGTGCCGGCACCGGAGGCATAGTACCCGCTTCCGCATCGTTCAAACCATCGAGGGATTCGAAATCTCCGGAGACGCGGATTTCGTGTCCGACGCGGCGGCGACCACCCTGCTCATTCCCGCTCGAGCTCCCGACGGGGCCGTGTGGGTGGCCGTCGTCGCGTCCGGTTCGCCCGGTGTGCGCATCTGGTATCGGACGCCCTGGCCGTCCCGATGGGCGGTACCGCGCCCGCCCGCCGGGCAGTTTCGGCGGCAAAGACCTGTGCCGGTGAAGCCGGGGTCCGGATCGCCGGAAAGGCCGTGCAGTTGCACGGCGGTATCGGGTACACCTGGGAGAGCGGAATTCACCGCTACCTCGAACAGGCCACGCTCGACCGCGCGCTGTTCGGAACCCCCGCCGACCACCGGCGCGAATTCGCCGACCGCTATCGCGGGGAGCGGCCTGTGCCGGCGCGGCCCGTCGGGGCGTGACCGGGGCCGAGGAGGCCGTCGACCACCCGGTGCACCTTCTCGACACTGCTCGGCTCACCGAAGCGCAGGGCGATATTGGCCGCGTTGAGTACGGCGTCGATCTGGAAGACCACCAGATCCGTGTCACCGGCGCCGAGTCCCGGCGCGGCCGCGGCGAGCTCGAAATCCCGCGCGAGCGTGTGCAGCCAACCCTGGTGCTGTCGCCGGAGCGCGTCGCGGATCGGCCTGGGGCGGCTGTCGAACACCGGGAGGTCATGGACACGAGTTCCTCGTCGACGCGCAGGGCCAGCCGGACATCGAGCAGCATGGTGCCGTCGGGCCGGTACAGCGCCCAGTCGCCGCCGCCGGCCACCACCTCGCCGCGCAACCGGGGCCCTTCGAACGATCCGCCCGCCGCCTACGCGGTGAGCGACGTGAAAGTGGGCCGCAGCTCGCCGTGGGCCGCACCGCTGATCCATATGATCCCGCAGCGCGTCAGGATGGAGATCCTGCTCACCGGTAACCCGATCAGCGCGCACCGCGCGTACGAGATCGGTCTGGTGAACCGGCCGGCCGAACCGGACGAGCTGTTACCGGTGGCGCTCGACCTTGCCTCGACCGTGCTCGCCGGTGCCCCGCTGTCGGTGCGCGCGGCCCGCGAAACCGTCATGCTGGCCACGGAAATGGGCCGCCCGGCACGCCGCGGCGCGGGCCTATCGCAGCGCGGACGCGCAGGAGGGGCCGGCGGCTTTCGCGGAGAAGCGGGCGCCGCGGGGGCAGGTGAGTGAGGACGGCCCGGGTCGGCGCGGCACCGGGAATTGGCACGCCGCCGCCGTCGCACGCGCTCGAACGCCGACTGTTGCCCGCCCCCGCGCGGCCGCTTTATAGTGGATGCGAATTCGGGTTGCGTGAAATCGACTTCACCCGCTCACAGCTCTACAACCGATCGGGGAGTAAGCTGTTATGGCCGATATTCTTTTCGTGGTGACCGGGGCGAGTTATTGGACGCTGAACGACGGCACCCGGCATCCCACCGGGTATTGGGCCGAAGAGTTCGCCGCCCCTTATCGCGCGCTGACCGGTGCCGGCCACCGAATCGTGGTGGCGACCCCCGGCGGGGTGGTGCCCCATGTCGATGTGATGAGTCTGCGGCCGTCGATGGCCGGTAGCGAACAGATCGCCCAGGATCTGGAGGAGACCCTGCGCTCGGCCGAAGAGTTACGCCGGCCGATCGAGTTGGCTCACGCCCGCCTGGCCGACTACGACGCCGTCTACTACCCCGGTGGTCACGGCCCCATGGAGGACCTGTGGCGGGACGCGGACTCCGGCAGGTTGCTGACCGCCGCCCTCGCTTCGGGCAAGCCGCTGGCCATCGTCTGCCATGCCCCGGTGGCGATCCTGGCGACCAGACGCAACGGTGTATCGCCCTTCGCCGGGTATCGCCTGACCGCGTACACCAATGACGAAGAAGATGCCGTCGGATTACGTGAGAAAGCCTTGTGGACGGCCGAGGACGAACTGGTGAAGCTCGGGGTCGATTTCACACGCGGCGAAATATGGAAGCCGTATACCATTGTCGACCGGAATCTGTTCACCGGCCAGAATCCGGCTTCCTCCGGTCCGCTCGCCGAGAAAGTTCTCGAAGTACTCGCCTGACGCGAATACTTGGCTCGGCCGCATCATCCCGCGTGCGGGAATATCCGCGACGTGCTCCGGAAAGTCGAAACCTGAGTGAAAAACAACAGGAGACGGTGAACATGCGTGGAGTCATCATGTACGCCCCCGGCGACATCCGGGTCGAGGATCGGCCCGATCCCGAGATAGTCGAGCCCACCGACGCGGTCATCCGCATCGCCGCCACCTGTATCTGTGGGTCGGACCTGTGGCCCTATCGCGGTGTGGAACCGGTCGAGGGCCCCGCCCCGATGGGGCACGAGTACATCGGCGTCGTGGAGGAGGTCGGCCCGGAGGTGGCCGATATCGCGGTCGGCGATTTCGTGGTCGGATCGTTCTTCGCCTCCGACAACACCTGCGAGATCTGCCGGGCCGGATACCAGAGCCGCTGTGTGCACAATGTCCCGATGGGCTCGATCGGCACCCAGGCCGAGCGGGCCCGTATCCCGCTCGCCGACGGAACCCTGGTCGCTGTCCCGGGATCTCCGGATCCGGTGCTGTATCCGAGTCTGCTCGCGGCCTCCGATGTGCTGGGAACCGGCTGGTTCGCCGCCGTCGCCGCCGAGGCGGGCCCCGGGAAGACGGTGGTGGTCGTCGGCGACGGTGCGGTGGGTCTGCACGCCGTCCTGGCCGCGAAACAACTCGGCGCCGACCGGGTGATCGCCATGAGCCGCCACGCCGACCGGCAGGCGCTGGCCCTCGAGTTCGGCGCCGACGAGATCGTCGAAGAACGTGGTAAGGCCGGGGTGGCCCGGATCAAGGAACTCACCGACGGGCTCGGCGCGCAATCGGTGGTCGAGGCGGTCGGCACCCAGGAATCGATGACGCAGGCCATTCGCGCCGCCCGTCCCGGCGGCCATGTCGGCTACGTCGGGGTGGCCCACGGCGTCGAACTCGACGGTATGCGGCTTTTCTTCTCCACCGTCCATCTGCACGGCGGGCCGGCCCCGGTGCGCCGTTTTCTGCCCGAGCTGATCGACCTCATCGTCCGCGGCGATATCGACCCGGGAGAGGTCTTCGATCTCACCCTGCCGCTGGAGCGGGCCGCGGAGGGCTACCGCGCGATGGACGAGCGTCGCGCCACCAAGGTCCTGCTCACTGTCTGAAGTCCCGCTCGGTGGTCAATCCTCCGTTTCGTCGACGATCTTGATCGCCCATTCGGGACACGCGTCCTCGGCGGTCGGCACCGCCTCGTGCAGATCCTCCGGGATGTCCTCGGCGACCGCCTCGGCGTAGCCGTAGTCGTTGAGCGCGAACACTTCCGGGCACAGTGTGGTGCAGATACCGTGCCCCTTGCAGGAGTCCTCGTCGACGATGACCTTCATCTGGCCTACCCTTCCGTCCGGTCGAATTCCAGGTGCAGTGCGGTGATCCCGCGGAGGATGAAGGTCGTCAGATACTGGTATCTGCGCGCGTCGGCCGCCGTATCAAGAATTCCGGGAACGGTGTGCCGCCGAACTCGCCAAGGCGCAGCGGAAGATGTCGCGGCGGCATCGCCCCCGTGGACAGGCCCCGTCCAAAAGGATATCTGCGGGCGGGGAAGGGTTAGCTTCCACTATTCCGGAACCGGCGGCCGCGGGGTGGCGGCAAAACGCTCGACGCGGGGCCGATGTTCGCTTCGACGCCGCCATCCCGGTGAGAGCGGGCGATCGCCGTCAGCCGTTGCCGTCCGGTGCCGAATCCCGGGGGAGTTCGGTCAAAATGCGTAGGGCGTTCAGGAAACCGCGGCGGTCGGCGGCCGGTAGCTGTTCCAGTACCTGTTCGTTCTCGCGTGCCTGGATCTCCGTTTGTACCGCGGCCGCGATCCGGTGGCCCTCCGGCGTCAGCGCCAGCAGCCGGGCTCGGCGGTCGGCGGGATCGGGGGTGCGTTCGATGAGACCGCGCTCCTGGAGGTCGTCGAGGACCGCGATGATCCGGGTCTTGTCGGCGCCGATCTCGTGGGCGAGTACGCCTTGCCCGCGGGCGGAGCCCCGGCTCAGCGCGATCAGGACCGTGTACGCCCACATGGTCAGCCCGTGGGCTTCGAGGATCGGGCGTTCCAGGGCGATGAGGGCGCGGGTCAGCGGCGCGAGCATCGCGGCCAGATCCGGACGGTCCGTGGTTCCCATGAGTAGAACCTACCCACTAGAAAATGGTAAGCGTTGACGTATGATAATCGTGTACATACTATTTGCCGTATGACCACAGACCTCGTCGAACTCGACCGCCGCGCCGTGCTCACCACGGTGACCACCGCAGAACTCGTCACTTCTGACCGACTCGGCCTGCCGACCCCGTGCGCGGGCTGGACAGTGGGCGACCTGCTGGCGCATATGGCCGCACAGCATCGCGGCTTCGCCGCCAGTGCGCGTGGTGACGGCGCCGACCTCGCCCACTGGCAGGTGCGGCCGCCGGGACCGCACACCCCGGCCGAGTACGCCGAATCGGCGGCCGAGGTCCTACGGGCGTTCGCCGAGCCGGGCACGGCGGAACTCCTCTTCGCGCTGCCGGAATTCGGGCCGGACGTGATGGTCCCGGGCCATCAGGCCCTCGGATTCCACCTGGTCGACTATGTCGTCCACGGCTGGGATCTCGCGCGAGCCCTCGGTGTGGGTTATGAACTGGACGCGGCCACGGCCGAGCCGGTGCTGCGTATCGCCGAATCCGTCCCCGACGGCCCGGAACGCGAGCAGCCAGGGTCCCCCTTCGCCCATGCGTTGCCGGGTGGCGACCCGGGCGCGCCGCTGGACCGGATCCTCCGCCTGCTCGGTCGTTCGCCCGCCTGGCCGGAAATCGAGTAGCAGAACTCCGGGCCGGCCCCGTGCGTCAACCGCGCTCCGGCGGCGTTGCCGAAGGCGGAGAAATCCGCGCTGGCGGCACCGAGCCGGCCGCGCTCGAGGAGGAAGTCGGCGCCTCGCCCCGGCTCGGCCCAGTCCGATCCGTAGCCCCTGACCGAGCTCACCGAGCAGCTGATGTGTCCGAGGGGGAAACGGGGGAGCGGCAGCGGATTGGCCGGTGAGGAACGACCGGACAGCCTGCCGGAGCAAATCGAAGGGGCGAAACTCATCGGTGCCCTCTCCACGGGTCATCGAGATCTCACCGCATCGGGCGGCGCGCAAAGGATCACGAGCAGGTGGTCGCAGCAGTGTGCGCCACGACGGGCCGGTGACATGGTCGCCCGTCCCGTCGACCACCACCGAAGACGCGGTGCCCGGAAACCCCTCCGCGACGGAACGGCGCAGTAGCGACCGCTGTTCGAACGAGCGGGATGCCGCGATGAATCCGACGCGCATGATGTTCCTCTCTCGCACAGCTCAGGAGTCGGCGGCCGCCGACTCCGGTTCCGGGGTGGCCGGTCGCCAGAAGACCGCCAGCAGACCGGCGGTGGCGACCACACCGATCCCCAGCGCCACGGCGCCGCCGCCCCAGCCGGTGAGCTCGATCCCGGCGGCGTGGTCCACCGACAGCCATCCGGGTCCGAGAATCCCGAGCGCCAGCGAGACGACCGCGAGGACCAGGACGTACTCGTAGCCGTCCTTGAACACGAAGAAGCCGTTCTTCCGGTGCGCGAGCAGGGCGGCGACCAGCATCACCGAGATCACCGCCGCGGCGGCCAGCGGGGTGAGCAGCCCGACGACCAGCAGCGCCCCCGCGCCTATCTCGGTGATCACACTGAACCAGGCCTGCAGTACGCCGTGGCGTAACCCGAGGCCGCTGAACCAGCCGGCGGTGCCGGCGATCTTGCCGCCGCCGATCCAGTGGTTGATCCCGTGGGCGATCATGGTGCCGCCCACGACCAGGCGGAGCAGCAGTAGTGCGATATCGGTGACGTCCATTCGGCTACCTTTCCGGCCGCGCCGCCGCGCCGCCGTCGAATTGCAGGGCGGGGCCGGAGAATTCTCCGGTCCCGCGGGCGATGATGCACTCCTCGGCGAAGGCCGGCACGGTGAGGTGGTAGGCCGGTGCGGTCCGGCCGAGGCCGACGTTGTGACCGGTGTTGGGCATCCGGTTCAGTACAACCCGCGGCGACCGGGTGAACAAACCGCCCACCGCGACCATCTCCGTGGGCTCGTTGCGCCACACCCGCTCGTATTCACCCAGGCTGTATCGCACCGGAACACCGATATCGGGGGCGAGGCCGAGGAATTCCCGCGCGGCCCAGTCGTGCAGCGCCCGCGACTCCAGGTGCGAGCCCTGCGCGGACACGGTACTGCCGCCCAGGACGTCGTCGGGATACAGCGGGGACGGTTCCCAGATCAGCCGCCCCACCCCACGCGGCCGCCGGCCGGCGATCCGGTCGGCGGCCGCCATCCGGACCGCGAGTTCGCAACCCGCCGAATGCGCGAGCAGGAAGACGCCCGCGCCGCGCGGCAGGCCGTCCAGGAGTGCGTCGACGGCGCCGTAGACGAGGTCCACCCGGCGCTGTGGTGGCCCCAGGAGCCGGGCGTGCGGGGCCGAACTGCCGAATCCGCGGCGGTCCAGCGCGAGCACGGTGTAGCCGAGCCGCTGCCCGGTGCGCAGCAGCGAGTACTCCGGATGTCCGGGGCAGTCGAACTACCGAGAGTCCACGGCGCCGCCGTGCAAGGCGACCAGGACCGCCCGCGGGTCGGCCACCTCGGCCAGCAGTCCGGAGACGGGGATCCCGTCGACATCGGGCACTTCGGCGACCACCGGCAACGGGCCGGTGGACTCGGCCGGGGCCAGATCGGATCCGGCACGCAGTAGCGCCGGCATCCGAGGGCGCCGGCGCCACTGCGCGTCCGTTCAGCTGCTCTCGCAGCCGATTCCGTTGCCGTCGCGATCCAGGTCGTACTCGTCGGGTCCGATCACCCGCACTCGCCCGGTGTAGGCGGGCCCGTTACCGCTGCCGCCGGCGCAGTCGACATCACTGGTGATGGGTACGCAGGGGTCGTAGGAGGCGTGGCATCCGGCCGGTGCGGCGCCGGCCGGCGCGGCTGCCATCAGGCCGAACGAGGCGGCGGCGAGGGCGGCGGTGCCCAGGATGGACAGGGTTTTCATTCAGGCTTCTTTCAGCGGGGAGGATGAATCGCTGAAGTTTTGCACGGACCCGGCCGGGCGAGCCCGGATTCAATGGAAAAGTGACCTATAAAAATAGTTACCGGATACTTACCGGAACGCAGGGCAACCGCGTTCTCGGGCGGGAATCCTCGCGTGGGCCCGGATGTTCTGCCGGGCGCATCCCGTCCGCCCACCCCCCCGGAGGCCGCTCATGACGACACCGCGCGCACACGAATTGTTCGACCCCACAACGGATTTCGGTGCCCGGGTGGCCGAGCGGCTGGACCGCGAGCAGATCATCTGGCTGACCACCGTGGGCCCCACCGGGACCCCGCAGCCCAACCCGGTGTGGTTCCGCTGGGACGGGAGCGCCTTTCTGATATTCAGTCAGCCCGACCGTCCCAAGCTTCGCAATATCGCCCGTAACCCCCGGGTGGCGCTGCACTTCAACAGCACCGAGAGCGGGGGAGAAGTGGTGGTCTTCGGCGGTGCGGCCCGGCTCGAGCCCTCCATCGACGCGGACGAGATCGCGGCCTACCTGGACAAGTACGAGTCGGGGCTGGCCGAACTGTCCATGACCGGAGATCGGTTCCGCGCCGAGTACTCGGTGCCCCTCCGCGTGGTGCCCGACCGCTTGCGCGGCTTCTGACCCGGTCGCAACTCCAGGTCCGACCACGGAATCCGGATCGGGAACGGGGCGCCGCAGTGTGCCGTCCGGCAGCGGGCCGGCCTCGCGCGTTGTCCGCGGCTCGATACTCATCGGGTTCCGGGCATGGCCTATTCGCTGAACACCACGCTCTCGAACGCCGACTGCTGCTCCGGGGCCGAGGGGACGCCCTCGCAATTCGGCCCGGGGAACACGACTACCCGCAACCGGGTGTTGTTGGCGACCATCCCGGCGGCGCCCGGTGTGTTGTGGCATCGATCGGGCACCGGGTCACTCAATACGGCCGGGCCACCCTGCTGTGACACGTAGACGAACTCGCCGGGGACGGCGTGTGCGGTGAGCGGGATGGTCAGCGTGAGCGCCGCGCCGGTGGCGAGGACGCCCACGGTGTTCGCGATGTATCGCACTGTCGCTGCTCCTCTCGTCTCGGGGAACGGCTGTCCTGTTCGCAGTATCCACGTCCGGCCCGCCGGATGCAGGCGTGCGCTCCGCTACCGCCGGTCATCGCCGGCTTCTGGGAGTGTCGCGGCGGTATCGGCGGGCCTCGATGCTCCGCCGTGGCCGTGGTGTCGCCTCACGATTGCGGCGAGAATCGAGGGCGCGCCGGGCGGAGCCGAGCCGCGTGTGGGGCATAGTCGTCGAGCCGGCCCGCTGCCCGCAGCATGGCGAGCCCCTGCTCGGTGAGCCGGCGCTGCCAGGCGGCCAGCGCGGTCGTCAGGGCGTCGGTGCCGCCGGCTGTCCGGACCTGTGCGACCACCGTGGCGATACGTTCCAGCCCGTAGCCTCCGCGCCGGAGCAGGTGGGCCAGTTCGGCGTCGCGGATATCGGGTGCGCGGTAGATCCGGTAGCCGGTGCCCGGGTCGCGCCCGGGGATGAGAATTCCCGCGGCTTCCCACGCGCGCAGGGTGGCCGGGGTGAGGCGGAGGTGGTGGGCCAGCTCGCCCACAGTGCGGTCGGTGGTCGCACGTGCACGTGCACGTCCGGGGTCGGGGTCGTACCCGGTAGGCAGGTGCGCGATGGCCCGGCGGACCGTTTCCAGGGTTTCGCGGTCCCGCAGCAGTTGCTGGTGCCCGCGGTCGATGAGTGTCAGGGCGTTGTCCAGGTCGCCGGTGTGCAGTTCGGTCATGATCCGGCCGGCGAGCGCGTACCCGTATGCCGCGACCAGGGCGAGAAAGGCGCGCAGGGCCGCCGCGTGGACCTCGGTGTAAACCCGGTAGCCGCTCGCCGTGCGTTCGGCGGCCGGGAGGTATCCGTCTCGTTCGTAGTTGCGGACCGCCTGGGTCGAGAGTCCGTGCTCGCGCGCGAGGTCGGCCGGTCGCAGGGTGATCATCGGTTTGAAACTTTACCGACCGATCAACTCGTAGATGTGAAGAAAGTTTCAACCGAGCCTTCAAAGATACGATCGAAGAAATGAACTTCGACATCGATACCCTGCTCACCACCTCCCCTGAGCTGCTGGCATTCGGCGAACCGACCCATCTCGAACCCGCCTTCGCCTGGACCCGCAACGAGCTCTTCGCCGAACTGGCCGGCCGCGGCTATCGCTCGATCGCCCTGGAGACCGATCGGGTGGCCGCCCTCACCGTGAACGACTATGTCCAGCAGGGTGTGGGCACCCTCGATACGGCCCTGGACGAAGGTTTCTCGCACGGGTTCGGCGGTCTCGCCGCGAACCGGCAGCTGGTCGCCTGGATGCGGGAATACAACGAGGGGCGGCTCGCCGCCGAGCGCCTGTCATTCCACGGCTTCGATATCTCCGCGGAGACGATGAGCGCGTTCAGTCCGCGCCGCTACCTCGAATACGCCCGCGACTACCTGGGCCTCGACCTCGAGCTGGCCGGCCTGCTCGGTGCGGACGAACGGTGGCATCGCACGGAGGCGGTGATGGATCCGGAGGAATCGATCGGTGCGACCGCGGCGGCCGGCGCCCTCCGGGTGCACGCCGACGATATGCTCACCGAGCTCTATCTGCGGGCGCCGGAGCTGATGGAGAAGACCTCACGTGCCGAATGGTTCCGGGCCGAAACGTATCTCACCGCCGGACTCGGTCTGTTGCGGTACCACGGGCTGGCGGCCCGCCGCGTCGAACAGGCTGCCCGCTGGACCCGGATGTGTGCCGCCCGGGACGCGCTGATGGCACAGAACCTCCTCGATATCCGCCGCGTCGAGGCCGACCGGGGTCCGACGCTGATATTCGCCCAGAACGCGCATCTGCAACGGAATCCGAGCCATATGACCATGGGGCCCATGGAACTCGACTGGCACAGCGCCGGCGCCGTCGTGCACTCTCTGGTGGGCACGGGCTACGCTCTGATCCTCGGCAGCCTGGGTCGCGACGAGACCTTCGACCTGCTCGAACCCGAACCCGACACCTACGAGGGGTTCCTGCAGACCCGCATCCCGGATCGGGGCCTGATCGCACCCACCGAGATCCCCACCGCCCGCACCCGCGACGACCACACCCCGGCGCACGGCTACTTCCCGCTCGACCGAGCCTCGATCGATGCCGCCGATGCGATCCTGCACATCCACGACGGCGCCGGCTACCGCGGCGCCGGGGAGGGCGACCCGCGACCGTGGACCTGATCGATATCAGCAACGCGGTGCTGTACCTGTCCTCCGACGAAGCCCGCCATCTCACCGGCGTGACACTGCCCGTGGACTGCGGGTCGATGCTGAAGTAGCCGAGAGGTCCGCGCGGTCGCGGTCCGGATGTGTCACTGTCCGGGCCGCCCCGCGGGAGTCCGCGCCCTCGTACCGCGGACCGGCTGCACCGATCATCTCGGCGGCTTGCCCACCACGCGCAACAACCTCCACCGCCGAGCTCGAGGCGGCCTGTGCCGGACCCCGGTCCGGTGTTGTGGGATGATCGGCTGCCATGCGCGCCAAGAGAATCGGCCGATGGGCGGTCGTGACCGGGGTACTGGCGGCCGCGGCGGGGTGCGGTGCCTCGGCCGAGCCGCCTCCTGTCTCGCCGCAACTCGGTACCGAGTTCACGCTGGCACCTGGCGAAACGGCCCGGCTGGACGACGACCGGCTGACGGTGTCGTTCGATGAGGTGTCCGCCGACGGCCGGTGCCCGGCCGGGACCGCGTGTGTCTGGGAAGGCGACGCGATGGTGGTCACCGAAGTGATCTTCGGCGCACAGCGTTCCCGGCACGAACTCCATACGAATCAGCGATTCGCCACCGGGGTGACCGTGGGCCGGTACCGGATCGCACTGGTCGCGCTCCGGCCGTCACCGCCGGCGAGCGGGTCGGTGCCCGCCGCGGACTATCGGGCGGATCTGCTGATCACCGGCGAATGACCCGCGGGTGATCCGCCGCGCGTTCACTCGGTGGGTAGCGCCCGGCGTAACTCGGTCACCGCGATCCGCGCAGCCTCGGCGATCGCGGCGTCCACGGCCGGGAGGGCGGGGTCGGCGCGGGCGGCCCGGGTGAAAACGGCCACCGCGACCGGGTGTTCTCCGGGGAACTCCACCACGGCGACCTCGTTGCGGATGATGCCGATCGTGCCTGTTTTCCCGGCCACCGCTACCCCGCGATGCGGGAATCCGGCCGCTATCCGGTGCGGCCAGACCTGGCGGCGCATGACCGCACGGGCGAAATCGGTTTGCTCGTCCGACAACACCTCCCCGCGCCAGAGCGCGGCCAGCAGCCGGGTCATCTCCTCCGGCGTGGTCGCGCTCGTATACGCGGGATCGTAAGCGGAGACCGTCCAGGCCTCGTCGTTGTCGGCCAGCGCGCTGAACGCCTCGGCCGTACCGTGGGTGTCGGTATCGCGCACCAGGCTGCGCTGGATATCGGCCGTACCGCCGACCAGCCGGGTCGACGCCAATCCCAGCGATTCCAGCAGCTCGTGTATCGCGGCCAGCCCTATCTCGCCGAGCAGCAGATCCGCGGCCGCGTTGTCGGAGACGGTCATCATGGAGGTCGCCAGATCGCGCCGGCTCATGGTGACCGGATCGTGCAGGGCGGAGATCCCGGTGGGGCCGGGTGTGCATTCCGATGGAGTGAGCGTGAGCCGCGCCAGCGGGTCCAGGCGACCGGTGTCCACGGCGCGGCAGTACGCGAGCAGCAGCGGGAGCTTGTACACGGACGCGGTGACCACCCGATCGGTCCCGCCGATGGAGATCTCCGCGGCGCTGCCGTCGCAGCGGCGGGCGTGCAGCCGTCCGGTGCAGCCGGCGTCGGCGAACACAGCCCGGATCCGCGCGGCCGTGGTCATCGCAGGCGCTCCCGGTAGAGCACCCGGTCGACCGCGTTCGCCTGGTCCTCCGCACCGGCCCGGTGGATCACCCGGCAGCGTAACGCCACCGCCTGCGGGGCTATCCGCAGCCAGGAGACACCCGGGATATCGGAGGGCGGTGTGGTGGTCAGTCCGAAACTCGCGCCCGCGGCGACGGCGGCGAGCACCGCGCGGTCGTCGTGGACGGTGACCGTCTGCGCGTCGAGTCCGCGTTCACGCAGCAGGTCGCGGACCGTGTCGGAGGCCGGGGGATTCGCGGCACGTGGATACGCGGCGTGTGTCAGATCGGCCAGCATGGGGAAGGTGGGTCGTTCGGTGGCCGCGCTGCGATGATCGGCCGGTACGACGATCCAGCGCGGCAGTTTCACCACCGACCGGGCCTCCACCCCGTCCACCAGTGCGGGATGTTCGATCACCGCCAGATCGCACAGCCCGGACCGGACGGCCGCCACCAGGTCCACCGTCGTACCCGTATCGGTGGAAACCGCTTCGCCGGAGGTGTTTCCGGTCCGCAGCGCGGTGACGCAGGCGGTGACGATCCGGTCGGGTAGAGCGCAGGTGGCGCCCCAGTGCACCGTGCCGCGGGTGCGGGCTATCCGCTGTGCTTCGGCGAGCAGCCTTTCCGCGTCGTCGACCAGCAACCGGGCCCGGGGCAGCAATTGCCGGCCGGCCGCCGTGAGCACCGCGCCCTGCCGGGTGCGGTGCACCAGCTCGACGCCCAACCGGCTCTCCAGCCGCCGCAAGCCCTGGGAGAGCGGCGGCTGCGTCATATCCAGTACGGTGGCGGCCCGCCCGAAATGGCCTTCGTCGGCGATCGCGACGAAATAGCCGAGGTGTCGGATCAGGTCCATAGCGATATTGAACCAGCGACCCGGAGAACGGCTTCCGAACTGCGGATTCCTGGGCCATTTCAAGCGATGAAACCGGTATCTACCTGCATACATATCAAATTCGACTGGTATGCGGGAGTGTCGGATATTGGCGGCCGCCGATCGGCCGGTGTCTGCTGCGGGGGTGAAACCGAACCGATCCGCACACCGCGTCCCGGCGAGTCGGCGATCACTGGCCTTCGTCCTGACCGCGGTCGCACTGTCCGCCGCCTGCGGGGGTGCCGATACCGGCACACCGGCCGCTCCCCCCACGGTCGAGCAGAAGACCGTGGAGTTGAGCAATACGCTGATGACGCTGCAGGCGAAATACAGTGTGCTCTTCGGGATCGCCGCGGTCGATACCCGGGGTGGGCGGACCTTCGAGTGGAACGCCGACGATCGATTCGCGCTGTGCTCCACCTTCAAGGTGTACGCGGTGGCCGCGATTCTGCGGCTCGCCGAGCGCAAGGAGCTGGACCTCAACGACAAGGTGCCGATAACCCGGCAGGACATCGTGATGAGCTCGCCGGTCGTCAGCGATCACGTCGGCGAGCTCATGAGCTATTACGAGCTGAGCCGGGCCGCGCTGGTACGCAGCGACAATACGGCGGCGAATCTGCTGCTGCGCCGGCTCGGCGGGCCCGGCGCCGTCACCGAATTCGCGCGGTCGATCAACGATTCGCAGACCCGGTTGAATCGGTGGGAGCCGGAGCTCAACGAGGCGCGCGCCGGCGATCCCCGCGACACCGGCACCGCGGCCGCGCTCGCCGCCGGCTACCGCAAGCTGATCCTCGGTGACGGCCTGAGTATCGAGTATCGGCGCATGCTCACCAGCTGGATGCGGTCGAGCGTCACCTCACGCCAGCGCCTGCGCGCGGGTCTTCCGGTCGGCTGGGTGGCGGCGGACAAGACCGGCAGCGGCGCCTACGGTACGGCCAACGACGCCGGTGTGGTGTGGAGTCCCACCGGCAGCTCACTGGTGCTGGTCGTCTTCAGCCGCTCGACCACGGGGTATCCGATGGCCGCGGGCGCCGATGCCGCGGTCGCCGACGCGACGGCGGCGGTGCTGGGCACCATGACGCAGTGAGTTCGGCACGCCATCGTCTGTTACCGAACCGGCGGTCGCAATGAATCGAAGCCGACGAGAAATGAACCTTCATCCTGGCATGCCGTCACCGTTGCGCTGCCGGCGCGGTAATCGGCTCGGACCACATCGAGTGCTCGCCGGCCGCCGCGCCTGGCGGCCGAAGTCGTGGTCCGGACCGTGCTCTCGCACGCGCTCATCCAGGACAGCGGTCTCACCGACGCGGAAATCGCCGCGACCGTGGCCCGTGCCGTCACCCACGCGCCGCGCTGACGGGCGTCGGTCTACTCCGGTTGGACCAGCAGTCCGACGGACGCGGCGAATGCCGGGGCGAGGTCGAGCACTTGGTCCGGGGTGACGATCGCACCGCGCAGGGCGGTGACCCCCTCCGCGACCCGCAGTGCCTCCGCCCCACGGAAGTCCACTTTCGTCAAACGCGCGGCACGGACCATCAGTGCCGAGATCTCCGACCCCGCGAAGCCGACCTCGTTCAGTGTCGCCCCGCCGAAATCGACATGCCGGAGCACACAGTCGACGAACCGGACCTTCGTCAAGGCCGCGCCCCGGAAATTGACCGAATCGAGTTTGCAGTTGTGGAACTCCACCCGGCGCAGTTCGGTGCCGCTCGCCTCGACGCCGGACCAGGCGCCCTCCACGATCTCCGCGTCCATCCAGGCCGCGTCCCCCAGATCGGTGCCGGTGATCCGCACCCCGTGCAACCAGGCCTCGGTGAACCGCGCGCCGCGCAGCGAACCGCCGTCCACCTGCACCGACCGGAAGGTGCACTGGTCGAACACGGTGTGCGCGGCGTCCGGCGCGGTCAGGACGGTGTCGTCGAAGCGGAGGCAGTCGTACTCACCCTCCCTCTCTATCGCACCGGCCGGTTCCAGCAGGTTCGCGAACGGCAGGTCGGTCAGTTCCCGCGGCATGGCACCCTCACGAGATCGCAATAGACGAACGCGGTGGACCTCCGCGACGCTACACCTGCGGGCGCCGCGCTCAGCGCCGTGCCGCGGTCACCGTGGGCGCGTGATCGGGTCGTGCCGAGGCGAAATGGCCGCGCAGTGTGGTCGATTCGTAATGGGTCGCCGCGGCCGGCCCGCGGAACAGGCCGGCGCGGTGCTGTTCTGCTCTCACAGCTGTCGTCCTATATCACCGGTCATCTCGGAATCTCCACCGCGTTGCGGCCGCTTCCGGGGCTGGGCCGGATCGCTGATCGCGTCGTTCACGCAGGACGCCATGATTCGCGCGTTCGACACCTCGTCGGTACGCGAGATCCCCAGCGCGGCCCGGCTGTAGTCAGCGCCGGCCCGAACCGGGCCGGATCGCCTGCTGGGCCAGCGTCGACGACGCGTTGACGAGGCCGTCGTCGAACCGCTGCAGCAGCAGTGACTGGGTGGCGGCCAGATGCGCGCAGGCCATGTGCTCGGCCGCCGACGCCTGCCCGGCGGCGATATCGTCGACGATTTTCTGGTGGGTGCGTACCGCGGCCCGGGCCTGCTCCGGCCACGGATACTCGCCCCGGCCCGTCAGGGCCTCGGCCCAGGCCTCCTCCTGCGCCGACCACAGGGTGACCAGACTGCTCACCACGTATCGCACCGTCGCGTTCGGGGTGAAGGACACCACGAGATCGGGGAATTCGCGGGCGGTCTGGGTGAAGGCCACACCGTCGTCGATCACTTCCGCGGATTTCTCGATATTCGCGGTGAGCGCCGGAACCACCACCTCGAGCCGATCCTCGCGGCGCGCGCATTCCGCGGCGCACACGGGTTCGAGCATCTGCAGGCCGGTGGCCAGATCTCGCAGCGTCACCCGGCCGCCCTGCAGGGCCGGCCCGAGATGGTAGGCGGCCGAGGTCTCGTCGGGGCGGTGGACTTCCGCGCCGCCGACGTTTCCCCGCCGCACGGTGACCAGGCCCTCGGTTTCCAGGATGCGGATGGCCTCCCGGATCGAGGGATAGGAGACACCGAACTCCTGGACCAGTTGATCCTGGGTCGGCAACCGGTAGTCGTCGGTGCCGTTGAGGTGGGAGCTCAGGTACTGTCCGCCTTGAACTGGTTCACCGGGCCCTTGTCCATCCGCACCTCCACCCGTCCGTCCGGTTGCAGGACGGCGGCGGGCCGGTGCTCGGAGAACCGCCGGCTGTAGAGTTCGAGCCGTTCGATCAGCACACCCTCCGGACGGTTGTAGACGATGCCCGGCACACAGGTGAAGATCCAGCTGGATTTCTTGGCCTGATCGGCGGGAATCGACACACTGTCGGCGCCGTTCTCGATCGCCAGGGTCACCCGGTACTTGTGGAACGATCCGGTGCCGTTGTTGATCGCCGAATACGCCACCGGGATCACCGCCACGATCTCGGGAGCGAGCCGGACCTCGATGATCTCCTCCGTGTGGCCGCCGCCGCGCTGGATGTCACCGCGGCCACGGTCCCCGAGATGGCGCACCAGATCGCCGTACCGGGGATTCGCCGGAATGCCGGCGGCCGGGAACGTCGCGACGTGCACGATGTTCCCGTCGGCCAGGACGACCAGCGCGTAGGCCTCGTAGTCGGTCCCGCTGGCCCAGGCCACCCGCAGCCGGACCAGCGGCGCCTTCTCCAGGAGCACCGGCGGTGCGCCCTTGGTGAGAGTGACGGCCCCCTTGGAGAAGTACACCCCCGACGCCGGCGAGGTGGTGGGCGGGGGATACGGGGCGGGACCCGGCGCGGGCGGGGCGAATTGCGCCGCGGGCGGGACCGTGGGCTGTGCCGAGGGTGCGGACGGCGGAGGCGGAACGGGTGGCGATGGGTATCCGGATGCCGGGGCGGTGCGAGGTGTCACCGGTGGGGGTGCGGCGACCTGCGCGGGAGCCGGGGCCGGTGCGTCGTCGTCCACGGTGATCCCGAAATCGGTGGCCAGACCGGCCAGGCCGCTGGCGTATCCCTGACCCACATTGCGGAGCTTCCAGGCACCGGTCCGCCGGTACACCTCGGCGAGGACGACCGTCGTCTCGGTGTCGAGCCCGGTGATGGGCAGATCGTAGGTCTCGCCGTCGCGCTCGGTGATCGCCACGTTCACCGCGATACCGCCGAAGGTTCCGGTGTCGACCGAGGCGGCGACCACGAGCCGGTCCGTACTCGCGGCGACCCGCGGCAGGTCGATCTCGATCGCGGTACCGGCCAGCCGGACGGCGCCGTCCGGGGACGCGGGCTGGTTGTAGAAGACGAAATCGTCGTCGCTGCCGACCTTGCCATCCGCGCGCAGACAGAGCACGGTCAGGTCGATACCGGCCGGCGCCGCGGTGATCCGCAACGGGCCGCCCGCGACGGCGACGTTGCCGCCTTTGCTGATCACTCGGGACATCTGTACTCCGGTCGCTCGACTCGGTTGTCCCATCCAGCCTAGGTCCCGGCGCTCGCCCCGGTGCGGGCTTCCCGGCACCGGGCCCGCGGGCGCTCATCGCGGTGTACGTACGCACCGGCCCATCCGGCAACAATTTCCACCACCGAGAATTCATTGATTGCCGAGCCGGAATCGAAATGGATAATCCTTCGGTACGCCGAAACGGGGGTCGAATGTGGAAAAGAGCTCTTATATCGTGTCAGTTCTGTTCGAGCGTTGACCCGAGTGGGTCCGAAATCTCCGTCGTTTCGCGGGCGGATATCTGCGGCGAATGCATGGTGGCGGCGTGGGAAGTATTGCGCTGCATTGCTTTACGTAATACTGATTCTTCCGGGCGGCATCGGCGCCGTGGCGACGGCCGCGGAACCCGGCCCGGCGCTCTCCCGTATGGATGGTCTTGCCTGGACAGGGGTGGTGGACTCGGACGGCGTCGCCTTGGCCGACTACCCGTTCCTGGTCGACCGCGGCGGACTGTCGAACCCGGGTGCCACCGTCTTGTGGACGCTGATCGGCCTGGAATTCGTCGGCTACATGGTTATCGTGACGACGGCGATATGGTTCATCGGATATTCGTTGAGTTTCCGTTGGCTGGACCTTTTTTCGGCGGCAATACACGGTGTCGCCGAAGCGCTTTCCCGGCAGCTCGCCGATCCGGTGATATCGCTCACCGCGGCAACGTTGGGCGCATTTATAGTGGCGTGGTTCATAATTCGCGGAAGTCCGGGCAGGGCGGCCCGGCAAACCGTGACGATGCTCGCGGTCGCCGGGCTGGGCGGGCTGCTGGTTTTCGGTCCGGGGGCGGACCTGTTGTCCGCGGACGGATTGCCGGCCCGCGGTCGTGATGTGGGGATGTCGATCGTGGCGGGCCTGAACGGTGCGCGCACCGAGCCCGACCGGCTCGTCGAGACGTTGTCGGCGAGTATGTCCGACGATTTCGCCCGGCATCCGGTACAGGTCTGGAATTTCGGGCATGTGCTCGACGACCGGTGCGACGCGGTGTGGAGCGCCGGCGTCACCGCCGGAGATATCGACGCCCTGCAATCCGGTATCGCGGGATGCGGCGATCCCGCCGCCGCGGAACGGATCGCGCGGCCGACGATGGGTCAGCTCGGCGCGGGTCTGCTGCTGCTCGTCTGTGCCACCGTGCTGCTGGTGTTCGCCGTCTTGCTGGCCGGGCTCGTACTGCGGTGCGTGCTGGACGCGATCTACCACGGGTTCCTGGCGATCTTCGGATTCGCCGCCGGCGGCTACATCTACGGGCCCACCCAGACCTTCCTCGTCCGCAACCTCGTCACCTGTGGTTTCGCGGCGGTCCGGATGTGTGCGTTCACGGTGTTCCTCGGTGTCTACCTGCTCTTCCTGGGCAACCTTTTCCGCCGGGCCCCGGGGCAGGTGATCCCGGTGCTCATGCTCGCGGCACTCGTCGAGGTCGTGGCGATCTCGCAACTGTCCCGGCTCCGTCGCGGACTCTCCCGGGGCTCGGTCCGGGTGACCGAGCGGATCGGTGTGGCGCTCGGAGGTCGCGCCACGCCGGGGTCGGCCGGTGGTGCGGGCGGGCGATCCGGTGGATCGCAGCCCGGGATCATCAGGGCGCTCGGGGGCCTGAACACCCTCGACGATTCGCCCCTCGTGGCGTGGGCGGCGGCCGGCACCGTGCGTCCGTTCGACCCCCTGGCCCGCGGCCGCGCAAAGGCGCAGCGGGCGGCTATCGCCTCCGGCCCGAGCATGGAGGAATCCTTCCGGTGGAGTCATCTGGCCCGGCACAACTGGCGCCTGGTGGCGCTGCGGGAAGCGGAGCGGTTCGGTGGCACCGGCAGTGAGATGGGGGTGGCGCGGACGCTGAAGATGATGCGCGACAACCGGATCCCCGACTCCCAGCTGGTCCCGGTACTGCGGGCGATCGGCGTGCCCGATCATCTGGTCACCGGTGCGCTGGCGGCGTTCTCGGTGCAGGAGACGACCAGATCGCAGGGACCGTACGGATTCCTGCCCCTGCAGAAGGCCGTGGCCGCCGCGTACGCGGCATACAACCGTGCGGGAGAACCGGGCGCGCGGGCGTTCGCGGCGCAGGCGGTGGTCGCGGCGGAGGGTTTCGCCCGGCACAGCAACGCACCCGCCGCAACGGCCGTTCTGGACCGGGATTTCATCCGCCGGATCGAGCGGACCTGGGATTCCGGTAGCGCGCTGCGCGCCGCGATCTCACCCGGCGAATGGAATACCGTGGGGCGCGATACCCGATGGTCGATCGGTAGCCGGCTGTCGGCGGAACATCTCGGGGCGGCACAGGCCTACTACGACGATCCGACGGAGGTCAACCGCGCTCGGCTGCTGCGTTCGGCCATGCGGGTCGCCAACCTGGATCACCTGGTTCCCGCGGAAGGGCTCGATCCGTGGCATCCGTGACCACACCCCCTGGTCGCAGGCGGTCCCGATCCCGGGAGCCCGCGACAGGGAGGCCCGCCCGGCCCCTCATGCCGTGCCGGGCGGACCTCCGCGCCCCGATCAGGAGGCGACGACGCCGCTGATCTCGTTGGGGGTCTCCGCCAGGGTCACCGACGCGGTCACCGTGCCGGACGCCAGATCGATGCGGTGGATCTGCTTGGTCGCCGTATCGCTGACATAGGCGATACCGTCCCGGACGAACAGCGCCGGACGCGGCTGCTGCCAGTCGATGGGTTCCTGCCACGGGTCGAGGACATCGATCGTCCGGACGACCTTGCCCGTCTCCGGGTCGATCACCCGCAGCCCGCCGTCGGTGCCGAGGACGAGCGCCTCGCCCTCGGGTCCGCGTGCCAGCGACCGGAAGGTGTAGCTGGTGCCGATATCGACCAGGCGGATGGTGCCGGTTCGGGTATCGATCAGCGAGATCTGTTCGGGACGTTCCAGTTCCGCGTGCTCGTCCTTCTTGTAGTCACCGAGCACGATCGGCGACTCCTCGCTACCGGCCTGGTTGCCGATCCGCCCGTAGGAGTCCGGGCCGGTGACCTTGGTGAGTTTGCCGTCGCGGTATACCAGGACCCCGTTCTGGCAGCCGACGACCAGCGTATCGCCGGCCGCGGTGGCCTCGCCGTGCACTCCCGGGCACTGCTCGCTGCGGGTGATCTCCTTGCGATCGGCATCCAGGATCGCCAGCCCGACCCGCTCCTCCTCGGTACCGAGTGTGACGGCCAGTTCGCCGCTCTCCAGTTCCACGGCCACCCCGTGATGGGCCTCGGCGGCGCGGTATTCGCTGGTCTTCGGGGCGCCCTCGGCGAGTTCGGCCGGGTCGAACGAGGTCACGGTGCCGGTACCGTCGGCGAACAGGACCGTGCGACCGGCGTGCCGCACCACGTGTCCCGGTTTCGGGCCGGGGAACTCGATATCGGTGAACTGTCCGCCTACGGCGTCGAACACCCGGAAGCCCGCGGAGGTCGACACGATGATGTGCCGGTCGTCGCCGGCCGGATTGACCCGGTTGAATCCCGCGAGTTCGACACCGCCGCCGCGCACCAGTGTGTTGCCGTCCAGGAGATGGATACCACCGTCATAGGTCACCGCCAGCGGATCGGCGATCGCTGTCTCCCCGGTGGTGCCGGTACCGCAGCCGCTCGCGGCGACGACCACGGTGAGCAGGCCGGTCAGGGCCGCGGCCCGGATCGGGCCGGTCCGAATGTGCATAACGCTCCCTCATTCTTTTCTGCTGGCTGCGGCAGCGAGATATCGCAGCGTTCCCGGTTACGCGGAAGCCAGACCCTCGACCATGGCGGTCGTGTTGGCGCGCATCATTTCCAGGTAGGTGGCCGCGCCGGCACCGGGCGCGGTCAGTGATTCCGAGTGCAGACCGACGATGCGCACCTGCACACCCGCCTGTTCGGCGAGGGCGCGGGCCAGCCGGTCCGGCCGGGCGGAATCCACGAAGATCGCCGGTACGCCGGTGGTGCGCACGGCCGCGGCCAGCTCCGCGAGATCGGCGGCGCTCGGCGAGGCGAGGGTGGTCCCGCCGGGGATGACGGCGCCCACCACCTCGAAGTCGAACCGGGCGGCGAGATAACCGAACACGTGGTGATTGGTGACCAGTTTGCGGCGCTCCGGCGCGATACCGGCGAACCGGTCCGACATCCACTGCTGCAACCGGTCGAGTTCGGTGAGGTAGCCGTCCGCGTTGGCGCGCACGGTCTCGGCGTCGATCCCGGGAACCGTGTCGATCACCCGGTCGCGGATCACCTCGACCGCGCGGTGCACCCGCTGCGGGTCGGTCCAGAAATGCGGGTCGGGTTGCCCCGGGGCGTCCCCGCCGCGATAGGGGAGGGGATCGATCTCGGCGCCCACCGGCAGGGTCGCGACTCCGGCGTCCGCGGCCGTCGCCACATGGCGGGCCAATCCTTCTTCGAGGCCCAGGCCGTTCTCGACGATGAGGTCGGTGTCGTCGAGGACGGCGGCTTCCTGCGCCGAGAGGGCGAAGGAGTGCGGGTCGGAATTCGGCGGCATCAGGACTGTGACCGCTGCCGCGTCACCGACCACCGTCCGGGTGATGTCGCCGAGAATATCGGTGGTGACGACGATTCCGCCGCCACCGGAGTCGGTGACGCCGCATCCGGCGACGGGCAGTAGCGCGACGAGCAGTGCTACACAGATTCGGAGTGCGGTGTTCATCGGCCGGTCTCCACCATCAGGTCGGGGGTGATGTCGAGATCGAAGGTGCGGGCGATGCGCAGTCCGTCGGCGTAGTCGATCTCATGGATTCGCCGCCCGGCCGGGTCGTTGACGTAGGCGCGTTCCGCGTCGACCAGCAGGACCGGTGGTGTCGCGGGGTCCACGGGCCCCGACGGGAGCGCGCGGTGCCCGGTCTCGGCCCCGGTCTCCGGGTCGTAGGAGTGCAGGACCCCACCGGCGTCCAGGGTCAGCACATCGGTGCCCGCACCCGCCGTGGTCGCCGCGACGACGGGCCCCGGGCCGATCGGCCGCCAGGCGCGGTGGGCGATATCGAGGACGAGGGCCCGCGAATCCCGGACGGCCACCAGCACATCGCTGCCCCGGCGGTGGAAGAACTGTGCGGCACTGCCGGTCGTACCCGGCGGGTACGGCAGCTTCTCCGCGGTGAACCGGTCGTCGCGTTCGGTGACCACCAGCGCACCGTCGGCGCAGGAGAACACGGCGCCGCGGCGGGTCACCGTCTGCCCGCCCGGCTGTTCGCAGCGTGGTTCCAGGGTCTGGGCGGGCCGGTTCTCCCGGTCGCGCACCTGGATACGCCCGGCGTCCGGGACGAGGAGGTGACCACCGTAGGGGAGTGCGGCTCCGCCGAGCACCGGGCCGGGCGCGAGAGTGCCTTCGTCGAGTGCCGCACGGTCCACCAGGACGGTCGAACCGTCCCGCCGCACCGCCGCGGCGACGACGGGATCGCTGTGCGCGGACCGGACCGATCCCGGTAGTGCGCCGGTCCGGCGCGGCTGGGCGCGGTAGTAGTGCACATGATCACCGTGATCGACCACCCAGCTGCCGCTGTCGAGCACGGTGGTCTCGCCGGCCGTTGCCAGATATGCGTAGCGGCCGTCGTCGGCGAGATGGGTGATGCCCGGCGCCGGGTCCTGGGTGAGGACTTCCTCGGTCACCAGGTCGAGGATGCGCACCGACCCCGCGGACCGGTCGGCGAGCACCAGTCGCGGCTGGGCGCTCGCGCTCTCCTCGGCGCCCGCGATATAGCCGTGCGGCACCGATTCGGCAGGCGCCTCGCCGGTTTCGCCCCCGCACGCGGCGACCGGAACGAGCAGCAGTGCCGCGGAAACCACTGCGGCTGTCCGGCCGTCCTGGTTCTTGGTAGTGCTCATCCAGCGGGAAGCGCGCCCGGCGCCCGGCCCGCCGGAGGACCTGTCGCGCAGTGCGGCGCGCAGCCGGGCGCCGGTCGCTACCGCGAAGAAGAGACCCACCGCTGTCGCGGCGATGGTCGCGCCCGCCGCGGTACCCGCGTGCCAGGAGATGACCAGGCCAGCGAGGGTGGCCAGGGCACCGAAACCGGCTGCCAGCAGCATGATCCGCGGGATGCGGTGGGTGCAATAGGTGGCGGCCGCGGGTGGTGCGACCAGGAGTCCGAAGACCAGCAGGGTCCCCACCACGTGGAACGACGCGGCGATCGCCAGGGTCAGCAGGGCGAGTAGTGCGATCTGCGCCCGGCGGGGATGCAATCCGAGGGTTTGCGCGGTACGCGGATCGAAGGCGAGGGCGAGGAAGGCCCGGTGCCCGAGGATCGTGATCGCCAGGGCCGCGCCCAGTGCCGTCAGCAGGAAGAGCAGATCACGGGGACGGGTCGCGAGCACATCGCCGAAGAGGAATCCGGTCAGGTCCACCGCGAAGGATTGGGATCGCGATATCAGGATGACCCCGATCGCGAGCATGCCGACGAACAGCAGTCCGATGCCGGTATCGGTGGACAGCCGCCGGTTCCGGCTCAGTACCGAGACGCCGGCCGCCATGGCGGAGGCGCTCACCACCGCGCCCAACAGGAGATTACCGCCGAGCAGGGCCGCGACGGCGACTCCCGGCAGCATGCCGTGTGCCATGGCCTCACCGAGAAAAGCCATGCCGCGCACCACAACCCAGGTTCCGGCCAGTGCGCACAGGCAGGAGACCAGCAGTCCGCCCCACAGAGCTCGTTGTACGAAGGTGACTTCGAACGGGGCGATCAGCCAATCCATGGACAAGACTTAAACTGATAACGATTGTCATTACAAGCTTGTTGGCGGGAGTCACAGAATGCGCACGGCGGGAATCGAGATCACCGGCTTATCCGCGGGCTACCCGGGAAACCGGGTATTGCACGAGGTCACGGCCGTAGTGCCGGGTGGGCGGGTCACCGCGCTGCTGGGCCCCAACGGCTCCGGAAAATCCACCCTGCTCGGTGTGCTCGGCGGGATCATCGCGCCGACCGCCGGCACGGTCACCGGGATCGGTGGATCCCGTCCGGCGCTGGTCGTCCAGCAGCAGGCGGTCCCGGCCACGCTGCCCATCACGGCCGGTGAAACGGTCGCCATGGGGCGCTGGGCGCACCGGGGTCTGTGGCGCCGGATCACCCGGGCCGATCGCGCGATCGTGGCGGACTGCCTGGCCAGGATGGATATCACCGATCTGGCCGGGCGTCGTCTGGACACCCTGTCCGGCGGGCAGCGGCAGCGCGTCCTGCTCGCCCGCGCGCTGGCGCAGCAGTCCGGGCTGCTGCTGCTGGACGAACCCGGTACCGGGTTGGACGCCGCCGCGCGCGCGGCGATCGGCGCGGCGATCCGGGAAGCCGCCGACGCCGGGGTCACGGTGGTGCACGCCACGCACGATCCGGCCGCGGCCCGGGACGCCGATCACTGCGTGCTGCTGCGGGACGGACGCGTGGTGGAAGAAGGCGAACCCGTGGCAGTCCTGGCCGCAGCCGCCTGATTCCTGGTGCGACGATGAGAACATCCCCCCGGCTATGACAGCTGGGAGGGCGAATGAGCGCCGATCCGGTCGGGGGGCCTGACCGACTATCTGACCGGCGTGCTCGGCGGTCCGGTCACGATCACCGATTTCCAGTTCCTCTCCGCCGGAGCGCGCCGCCGCAATATCGCCTTCACCGCCACCGTCGCGCAGACACCGCGGCGGCTGGTGGCGACCATTGTGCCGCCCGCCGTCGAACTGATGCCGGTCGACGGCGAGGCCGGGGTCCGCGAACTGGCCCGCGCGCACGGTGTCCCGGTCCCGGCGGTGGTCGCGGTCTGCACCGATACCCGCTACGTCGGCGAACCGTTCGTCGTCTCCGCGCACATCGATGGAGAAACGGTGCCGCGTAGAGTGTTACGAACGCTCGCTGCGTCCGGCAACGCCGAGGTCGAGGCCGCCGCCCGCGCGCGTGAAGGGCGTCGGATCCGGGCAGCCCGAACGGGGATGACGGGGCGGATACCGCACCGCGGACGCGGCGGGGCGGCGCGACGTAGCGTCGTCCCGGGCCCGCGTGGGAGCCGGGCCGGAGTGGAGGTAGGAGCTGCGTCGGTCGTATCCCACCAGCGCTACCCCGGTACGCGTCCCGGCCCGGTGTCGACGGCTCCGGCGCGTGCCGGGTCGGAGAGCAGTTCCGTGAGCCGCGCGCTCATGGCACGGCCCGCGGCCAGCAGCGGTTCGGTGGACCGCAGGGTGCGGCTCAGGACGAAAGCCCCTTCGAGTGCGGTGACGATACCGAGGATCAGCTCGCGTGCGGTATCCGGCGGCAGTCCGCGCTCGGCGAAATACGCGGTGCCGCCGCTGATCCAGTCGCCGATGATCTCGGCGAGGACCTCCCGGAGCGCGGGCTCGGCGTCGGCGATCTCCCCGGCGACCGTCCCCACCGGGCACATATTGATCCACCCGGTCTGCTCGATCTGCTCGGCCGCCGCGGCGAAAGCCGCCGGGAGGGCGTCGCGCAGATCCGGGTAGGGGGTGAGCAGCAGCGGGATCAATTCGCCGTAGGCGGTGCCGGCCGCGCGCAGCGCGGCGGCGGCGAGTTCGGGCTTACCACCGGGGAAATGGTGGTAGAGCGATCCCATCGGCACACCCGCCGACACGGTGATCTGTTTGACGCCGGTGCCGCTGTAGCCGCGGGTGCGCAGCAGTTCGGCGGTCGCGGTGATCAACCGGTCACGAGTGCTGGTTGACATCTTCTCCGTCACCGTTCCAGACTAGAGCAATCGCTCTAGAGCAATCACTCTAGAGCGATCGCTCGAAAGGGTCAGCAGATGCCGACGGTACAAATTCCCGCAGGTCGGGTGCACTATGTGGAGCAGGGGTCGGGGCCGCCGGTGGTGCTCCTGCACGGCCTGCTGATGAACCACACCGTGTGGGACGCAGTGCTCGACCTGCTCCCTACCGGGTTCCGGTACATCCGGCCCGACCTACCGCTGGGCGCGCATCCGATCCCGCTCGAACCGGGGACCGACCTGAGCCTGCGCGGGCTGAACCGGCTCGTCGCCGATTTCCTCGCGGCACTGGACCTCGACGACATCGTCCTGGTGCACAGCGACTGGGGCGGGGCCCTGTTCCTCACCGCCTACGGTCTGGACGACCGGGTCGGCCGGCTGATCGTGCTGCCCTGCGAAGCGTTCGACAACTTCCCGCCCGGCCTGCCGGGCAAGACGGCGACGGTCGCGACTCGTCTACCCGGTGGTGTCGTTCTCGCCCTACGGCAGCTGCGGATCCGCCGGCTGCGCAGTCTGCCGCTGATCTTCGGCTGGATGGCTCGTGAACCGCTGCCGGACGAACTCGTACGTGGCTGGACCGAGCCGGGCCTACGGGACCGTCGCATCCGCCGGGACCTGCTGACCTATACGCGGTCCGGTTTCCACGCCCGCGAACTGATCGCCGACACCGAGGCGCTGCGCCGGTTCACCGGCGACGCCTTGATCCTCTGGTCGTCGGCCGGCAAGGTCATGCCCCGCGAACACGGCCGCCGCCTCGCGGAACTGATCCCCCGTGCCCGGCTGGTCGAGATCTCCGACGCTTACGTGCTGTCCATGCTGGACCGGCCCGAGGCCGTCGCGGCGGCAATGGCCGACTTCCTCACCGCCGACCGGGCGGGCAGCGAGCGGTGACCGGTGCCGTCCGGGAAAGTTCCAGACATCGGCGTAGCGGGCGACCAGCGGCAGGGTGTACCCGAAGCCAACAGCTCGGCCACCCGCTCGGTGGAGGTTCGTGCCGGCCGGACCGGCGCGCTGCGACGCCGGTCCGGGCGGTATCGGTTCAGACCCGTTCGGGCCGCCAGGTGGCGATGGCCCAGATGATCACGATATCGATGGCGATGATCAGGATCGACCACAGCGGATACCAGGGGATCCACAGGAAGTTGACGATGATGGACAGAGCAGCCAGGCCGATCCCGACGATCCGCGCCCACAGCGCCCCGGTCATCAGCGCCAGGCCCGCCAGGATCAACAGGATGCCGAAGACGATATGGATCCAGCCCCAGCTGGTCAGGTCCAGTTCGTAGACATAGTTGGGCCCGGCGACGAATACGTCGTCGTTGGCGGCCGCCGAGATGCCCTGGAACAGGGTGATGAACCCGGCGACGAGCAGCAGCGCCGCCGCCGCGATGGAGGTGCCGGTCGCGACGGCCTGTTTGGTGGAATTATCGGCGGTCGATGCCGCATGTGCCCCGGTGGTGCCGGGCCTTCCGGACGTCGGTGCTGCGGGGTCGGTGGTCATAACAACTCCCTTCGGATGGGAGGGGCCACACCGGACCTGGAGAACTGATCGCCGGTGACGCCCTCATACGCCACACTTCGATTCCTTTGTCCTGATCGAAAAGTATGCCACCGGCCGGTGCGTTCGAACCGGTTCGACGACGAAACGGAACCGAGTCGCGACTTTCGGCGAAAAAATATCCCGCGGGTTGTCGATCCGCCGGCCACCCCGTTCGACCAATGGGTGAAAGGGTCCAGGAGGGACCCCGAGACAAGGAGACCGAACCGTGAAATACATGCTGATCATGCGCGCCACCGACGAAGCCTTCGCCGCGATGGGCGATATCGACTTCACCGACATGCTGGAGACGATCGGCAAGTTCAACGACGAACTGATCCGGGCCGGGGTGCTGCTCGCCGCGGAGGGCCTCGAAGACGCCGCCGAGGGGGTCGTCGTCGACTATTCGTCGGCAGATCCGGTGGTGACCGACGGGCCGTACGGCGAGACCAAGGAACTGTTCAACGGGTACTACATCCTGAACGTCGCGTCCAAGGAAGAGGCCGTGGAATGGGCCAAACGGATGCCGATGACGGGCGCGGGTTTCAAGACCGAGATCCGCCGGGTCCCGACCATCGACGAATTTCCCCAGGACAATATCTGGATCCAGAAGGAGCGGGCCTGGCGCGAAGCCACCGGCCAGCTCTGACCGGCGGCCGTGACAGGGCACGACGGCCGGGCCGCGGTGGCCGCGGTGTGGCGGATCGAATCGGCGCGGATCGTCGGTGCGCTCGCCCGCTACACCGGGGATTTCGGCCTCGCCGAGGATCTCGCCCAGGAAGCCCTGGCCGAGGCCCTGGTGACCTGGCCCCGTGACGGGGTGCCCCGCAATCCCGCGGGCTGGCTCCTCACCGTCGGCCGCCGGCGCGCGGTCGACGGATTCCGGCGGCGCGCCGCCCTCGACGATCGGTACGCCGCTCTCGCCCGGGACCTGGGTGAGGGCGGCGTCGCCGCGGGCAGCGATCCCGCGGACCCGGCGCGAGGCGAGCAGATCCTGTGGGATCCGGACCGCATCGATGACGATGTGCTCGCCCTGATGTTCGTCGCCTGCCATCCAGTGCTCTCCCCGGAGGCGCGGGTGGCGCTCACCCTCCGAGTGATCGGTGGTCTGACCAGCGACGAGATCGCCCGCGCCTTCCTGGTCCCGACGGCTACGGTCCAGGCGCGGATCACCCGGGCCAAGAAAACCCTGGCCGCGGCGCGGGTGCCGTTCGAGATCCCGCCGGCCGCGGACCGCTCGGCCCGCCTGGTCTCGGTGCTGCGGGTGATCTACGTGATCTTCACGGAAGGGTCGTCGGCCAGTTCCGGTACCGATCTCATCCGGTTCGACCTGGCCGCCGAGGCCCAGCGGCTGGCCCGCGTGCTGAGCCGGTTGGTCCCGGACGAGCCCGAGGCGCACAGTCTGCTGGCGCTCCTGGAGCTGACCGCGGCCCGTTTCCCGGCGCGCACCGGACCCGGCGGGGAGCCGGTCCTGCTGGAGGACCAGGATCGCCGGCGCTGGGACCGGTCGGCGATCCGCCGCGGGCGGGCCGCCCTGGCCCGCGCCGAACGGGCCCGGCGCGGGCTGGGCTTCTACGGGTTGCAGGCCGCGATCGCCGAATGCCACGCGGTGGCGCTGTCGGTCGGGGACACCGAGTGGGATCGGATCGTCCTGCTCTACGAAGCACTGGGCCGCCTGGCGCCTTCGCCGGTCGTCGAGGTGAACCGCGCGGTGGCGGTCGCCATGGCGCGGGGGCCGGCGGCCGCCCTCCCGATCGTGGACGAGCTGGAGGCGGCGGGCGAACTCGCGAACACCCATCTGCTGGCCAGCGTGCGCGGCGAACTGCTCATCCGGTTGGGCCGGAACACCGAGGCACGCGCGGAACTGGAGCGGGCGGTGGCGCGCTGCGCCAATGCGGGCGAACGGATCGTGCTCGAACGCAAGATCGAGTCGCTCGACCGATGCGGTGAGTAGTTTCCCGGTTCCGCTGCCCCACACCGCGCGACGATGATGGACCCGTACCGGCGTGCGGGATGCGGCGGCAGCGAGTGATGGGGTGGATATGGAGAAGAGAGCCGGGCGGCCCAGCGGTCTCGGGAAGCGGGCGTGGGTGACCACGAAACTGGTCCGGCGGGTCCTGCGGGCACTGGCGTGGTCGAAGTTCGTCCACGTCACCGTGGTCGGACGGGAACTGGTACCCCGCACCGGTCCGGTGATCGTGGCGAGCAACCACATCTCCATGCTGGACGCGGTCTTCCTGTGGGGCGCGCTGCGACGGCGGGCGGTGGCCATCGCCATGGCCGAACTCTGGTCGTGGCCGGTCGTGGGGTGGCTGGTACGGCGACTGGGGCAGATCCCGGTGGTGCGCCGCGACAGCGCGTCCGGACAGTCCGCGCTGGCCCAGGGTGAGCAGATCCTGCGCCACGGGGGAGTCCTCCTCATCTACCCGGAGGGCCGGCTGGTCGCGCCCGACGAGGTGGAACCGTACAAGCCCGGAGTGGCGAAATCGGCTCTGGCGACCGGAGTTCCGGTCGTGCCGGTGGGGACCGCCGGCACGGACGAGGTCATGCCGATGCGGCGGCTGCGCGGTGACCGTCCGGCCTTCGACCGGCGGTGGGTGATGACAGTCCGTTTCGGCACCCCACTCGATCCCGCGGGATGCACGGACCCGGAGAAGTTCCTCGAACAGCTGCGGCAGCGGATCGAGGAGTTGCGTGCCGCACCGGAGTAGGGCTGTCGGCATTGTCGCGTGTGGGGGCCGTGACGGGTGAGGGCGCAGCAGCGGCGGCTCCCGGTCGAGCGGCCGGGCAGCGCGTCGAGGCCCGGCGGGGTACCGGCCGGGTCAGGCGCGGGCCGCGGGCGAGCGGTCGCGGACCTTCTCCGCCAGCTGGGCGGGCATCGGGTCGTGCCGGAGATATTCGCGGGTGAACTGGGCGACCCCGTGGGTGAGCGAACGCAGTTCGGTGGCGTAGCGGACGAGCTCGGATTCCGGTACCTGGGCGCGGATCAGTGTGCGACCCCGATCGGCCGGTTCGGTGCCCAGTATCCGGGCGCGGCGCACCGACAGATCGGTCAGGGCCGCGCCCAGGTGCTCGTCGGGAACCCGGACCTCCACCAGCGCGATGGGTTCGAGCAGCGCCATCCGGCTGCCCGCCGCCGCGTCGCGCAGGGCCAGGGCTCCGGCGGTCTGGAAGGCGGCGTCGGAGGAGTCGACCGAATGCGCCTTACCGTCGAGCAGGGTGACCCGCACATCGACCAGCGGATTATCGCTGCTCACCCCGCGTTCGGCCTGGGCGCGCACGCCCTTCTCCACCGAGGTGATGAACTGCCGCGGCACCGCGCCGCCGATGACCTTGTCCACGAACTCGATCCCGGATCCCTCGGTGAGCGGTTCCACCCGGATCTCACAGACCGCGTACTGGCCGTGCCCGCCGGACTGTTTCACATGCCGCCCGCGCCCATCGGCCTTCTCCGCGAATGTTTCCCGCAGCGGCACGCGGGTCTCCTCCACGTCGACCTCGACGCCGAATCGGCTGCGCAACCGTTCCAGTGCGACATCGCGTTGTGCTTCCCCCAGCGACCACAGCACCAGCTGATGCGTTCGTTCGTTGTTCTCCACCCGCAGGGCGGGATCCTCGGCCACCAGCCGTGCCAGCCCCTGCGGGAGCTTGTCCTCGTCGGTCTTACCGTGGGCGCGGATGGCCGTGGGCAGGAGGGGTTCCGGCATCGGCCAGGGATCGATGAGCAGCGGGTCGCCGGTAGCGGAGAGAGTATCGCCGGTCCGGGCGTGGCCGAGTTTGGTCACGTAGGCGATATCACCGGCCACTGCCTCGTTCATCGGCCGCTGTTCCCGGCCGAACGGGGCAGTGAGTCCGCCGATCCGTTCGTCGTCGTCGTGCTCGGCGCCCGAGCCGTGCCCGCAGATGTGGACGGTGTCGTCGGCGCGCAGCGTGCCGGAGAAAACGCGGACCATCGAGACCCGGCCGACGTACGGGTCCGACGAGGTCCGGACCACTTCGGCGGCCAGATCGGCGGTGGGATCACAGCGCAGGGTGATCGCTGTGGACCCGTCGACGAGCCGCCGGGCCGGTACCGCGTGCTCGGCCGGGCCGGGAAACCCCGCGGTGATCAGGTCGAGCAGTTCGAGGGTGCCCAGGCCGTGCCGTCCGTCGGCGGCGGCCGGGGCCGCGAACAGCACCGGATGGAAGCTACCCCGTGCCACCGCGCGCTCCAGGTCCGTGACCAGGGTGGCGAGCTCGATCGGCGCCCCGCCCAGATAGCGGTCCATGAGGGTCTCGTCCTCGCTTTCGGCGATGATGCCCTCGATGAGCCGCTCCCGGGCCTGTTCGGCGAGAGCCCGATCGGCGGGTGCCGGATCGACCAAGGTCCGCTCGCCACCCGAGTAGTCGGCCACCCGCTGTTCGAGAAGTTCCATCAGGCCGGTGGCCGGGCGGTGCCCGTCCGCGCCCGCCGGCCCGTACACGGGCAGATGGAGTGCCAGTACGTTTTCCGCCGACCCGCCGCCGAGCAGCGCCTGGCAGGTGCGGCGCAGTTCCTCGAAATCCGCGCGCGCGGTGTCCAGATGGGTCAGCACGATCGCCCGCGACATTCCGACGCTCGCGCATTCCTCCCACAGAGCCCGGGTCGCCCCGCCGACGCCTTCTACGCCGTCGGCCGCCGACACCACGAACAGTGCGGCGTCGGCCGCCCGCAGTCCGGCGCGCAGTTCGCCGACGAAATCCGCGTAGCCCGGCGTGTCGAGAAGGTTGATCTTCACTCCGTTCCACCGGACCGGCACCACCGACAACTGCACGGACCGGTGTTTTCGCTGCTCGATCTCGTCGTAATCCGACAGCGAGGTCCCGTCCTCGACCCGGCCCGCCCGGTTCACCGCGCCGGTGGCCAGCGCCAGCGCCTCCACCAGAGTGGTCTTACCCGATCCGCTACTTCCGACGAGTGCCACGTTCCGGATGTTCTCCGGGCTCGTCACCCCGTTCGCTCTGACACCCATGACTCACCGTCCTCGGCAATCGGCATGCGGTCATCTATGAGCTTCCCACCGGCGCTGCCCGTGGTCCACGGTCTCTTCCGCCCGGCCCCTCCCGCGGTGCCCGCGCGGACCCCGGAGGAGTCGGCAGAGGGCTGTGAGAGCGGGCCCTCAACGGCCCTGTAATGGGATATCGAGCAGCAGAAATAGCTATGTAACATCAATTTGCCCGAATGTGATCCACCTCCTGGTGGTGCGCCGGCCGTCCCCCGACCCGAGGAGTTCGCATTGATCGAACCGCCCGGCGAGCACCGGCGCCGCTCCGGGAAACGCCCGGCCCCCGCGTACCGGCAGGACCCGTACGCCGGCCCCTCGCCCGCCGGTCGCCGGTCCCGGCGCGGGCGCTCTCGATGGCCGTGGGTCGTGGCGGGGCTCGTCCTGACGGTCGTGTGTCTGGTCGGAGGGTGCCTCGCGGTGGTGGCGTGGATCGCGAACAAGTGCGGCGAGGACGCCGACCGCGAGGTCGCGGTGAGCTACGAGGTCGCGGGTACGGCCGGCGAGGTCTCGATCCCTACCTCGGTCACGACCTCGGCAGGGCCCGGGAAATGGCGGCCGGACTGCCGTGGCGGCGAGATGTGCTCATCGAAAGTTTCGGCACGATAGTCTCGCTGATCGCCGTCAACGACGGCGACGGCGGGGAAGTGACCTGCCGGATCCTCATCGGCGGCCGGCTCGTCTCCGAACAGACCTCCACCGGTCCGTACGCGTAGGCGGGGTGTTCGGGGGCCGCGGGCGGGGAGTAGGCAGCCGGTCTCCGGTACCGCACGGCCGGTCATCGCGCTCGGACCGCAAGGATCCGATCTCGGAAACGTGCGCGACAGTGCTTCTGTCGACGGACGGCGGATCGGGTGCAGACCGACCGGGGTCCGGCGCGGTTCGACAGGTCAGCAGCGCGGCTGGAACGGGTAGCAGACCGGTGTCGCCGGCGGTGCGGGGCGCGGCGGCGGCTGCGGGACTCCCGCCGCGGGCTGCGGTGGGGCAGCGGGGACCTCCGCGACGGAGCTGGTCTGTTGCTGATTCCCGGTTTCCCGCGGTGCGGGATCGTCGCCGCCGCGGGCCACCAGCCACAAGCCGCCACCGAGAACGGCGATCACCGCGAATGCCGCCGCGGTCTGCCAATGAGCCCGACGCCGATCGGTGGATTCCGGCTCCGGGAGCGGTTCGTTCACCGGCCGGGGTCGCGGTTGCGGTTCGAGTGGCGGCGGTGGTGGGGCAGCCGGTGGTTCCGGCGGGCGGGCGGGGTCGGCCGGGGCCGCCGCGGACGGGCTGTCTGCCTCGACCGCGGGCGGCGGAACCGCTTCGCGGGCCGGCGCGGACGGCGGCGGGGCGACGGCACGGGGAGGGGCCGGTACCGGATCCGGTGCGTAAGGCGGAAGCGGTTCGATCGCGGGAAGGGCCGAATCCAGCGGGAAACCCTCTTCGGCCAGTTCGGCGATGGTGGTGCGGTCACCGTATTCGAGCGCTTCGATCACCGCGTAGGCCTGTTCCGCGGTCCAGACCACGGCGCTGCGGTGATGAGCCCGATGGAACCAGGCGCGCAGCGGATTCTGGGTGTTGCACAGCAGCACATCGCAACCCGGCGGCGGTGCCGACTTCTTCTCGAGCCGCATGGTCGATCCGCGCGGCGGGAGCACCACCACGAGACCGGTGACGAACGCGCTCCCGCCCACCTGCCCGGCGGCGGCCTTCAGTTTGAACACCCCGTCGCGAACCTGGTCGTAGGGCGTGGTGTCGTTGTCCCGCACGCTGACCGGGTCGCCCGCGGAGCCCGGAACGCGCCAGCGGCTGTTGGTGGTGCACTGCAGGACGCTGCCGGTGATCTCGGGGTCGACACCTTTGACCTCTCCGACCACGGTCGTGTACGGGGTGATGATGACCAGGTCCACCTCCTGTCCGGAGATGAAGCAGTTCGTGATCGCGACTCCGGGAACCCGGTAGTCCCCTTCCCATTTCCGGAGCCAGCCGACAACCCGTCTCTCCGCGCCCGATCTGAGTTTGTCGGTGATGACGAGCATCCCGAATCCCCCTCCCTGTCGCCGGTGATGTGGACACGATATCGGTAGTCGCACCGCCGGACGCGAAACCCTTTGCCACAGAGAGTCTTCATCCTCGGCGCGCCCGTCCGGCCGGGCCTCCTACCTGCATCATCAGCGCCGGGTATTGCGGGGGCGGCCCGACGTACGGTATTCGACTCCAGGGAGCGCCGACGGTGGCGGCACCGATTCGGACCGTCCGTCGTCGCGGCGTTCGCCCGCGCTGCACCGCAGCCGACACGAGGCCGCACGGAGGACCGCATGCTGTTCGAAACAACCGCTGAACAGGAGTTCTTCCGTTCCACCACGGCGAGGTTCCGTTCGTGACGGGCCACCGGGCCGGCCTCGACGAATGGCTTGTCCGGGCGGAGAGCGGCGCGGTGCCGGTGCCGCTGTTCGGCCACGACAGCGACGACGGGCACCGCGCTGACCCGGGTGCGGTCGCCGGCCGTGTTCCTGCGGGCGGCCGCGGCGCAGGGCCTCTGGCTCTTCCCCGACTACTGATCGGCCACGGCGACCGGTGCGCCGCCGATCTCCGGTAGTAGCGCCAGGCGGCTGGCCGTGCGCTGGATATCGGGCGGCAGGTGATCACCGGTCAGGCATTCGGTGCGCGGTACGGAGGCCACGAGATGCAGGCGGCGGTCCCGGTCGCACAGCACGTCCACCAGATTGGCGAAACGTTGCGCGGCGTCGCGGCCGGTGGTGGCCAGCGGGGGCAGACCCGACAGCGTCCAGTCCCGGAACCGGTCGGCCAGGCTCAGGTAGTCGATGGTCGAGTACGGACCGTCGCACAGATCGGTGAAATCGAACCAGACCGCGTCGCCGCGCACCGCCCGGGCGGTCACCGCACGCGCACCGATCCGGACGCGCTGCCGTTCGGCCGGGGCCGGCGGCACCAGGCCGGCTCGCGCCAGCTGGGCGTCGGCACCGGGCCAGAGGTAGCCGCCGCGTTCGAACTCGGCGGCGGATGTTCCCGGCCGGCGAGCCCGCCGGTAGTCGCGGGGACCCGCGACCTCGACGATATCCAGTGCACTGTGCAGGGTCGCGGCCAGCGGTTCGATCAGATGATGGAACAGCGGGTTCGGCAGCAGGCCCGACGGCGGATAGTTCGAAGTGGCGACGAGTGTGATCCGCTGGGCGAGCAACGATTGCACGACTCGGGCCATGATGGTGGCGTCGCCGGGATCATGGACGTGGAATTCGTCGAAACACACCAGCCGGGAGTGGCCGAGGAGTTCGCGGACAGCGCGGTCCCCGGCGTGTTTCTCGTGGCGGTGGGCGGCGTAGCGGGTGTGGAATTCGCGGAAGAACTCGTGGAAGTGCATGCGCCGTTTCCCGGTACTGGGCACAGCCGAGTAGAAGGTATCGGTCAGCCAGCTCTTACCGCGCCCCACCGGTCCCCAGACGTACACGCCGCGCGGCGTCGAGCCGAAGAGCCTCCGGCGACGCGCTATCTCGTCGCCGAGCTGTACCAGCCGGGCGGCGGCCGCGTACTGCGATGCGTCCAGTTCGAATCCGGCCGTCCGGGCGGCCGCCTCGAAAACATCCGGTGTCCAACCGGGTGGTGTTCCGGCCACCTTCGCCACCTCCTCGGTCCCGGAGGTCAGCCTGGCAGGACGACGCCACCGAGCCCAGAGATCAGGAGCACATGTGAGGATGATCGCCCGCCGGACCGGGCGTCATGCCGCGGGTGTCAGCGTGTAATCCCGTGGGTCGAGTCTGCGGACGCGGCGGCGGTACCGGGTGACCGTGCCCGGCCAGTTGTTGGTGATCTTGCCGGCCGCGTTGCGGTACCAGCTCGAGCAGAAATTCCACGGTGTGCGTTCGAGGCGTTTCTGCAGGGCGTCGTTGAAAGCGCGCTCGGTGTCGGCGCGGACCTCGAGGGCATGGCCGGGCGTGCCGGCGAGCAACTCGACCGCCTGCCGGATGTAGCGGGACTGCGATTCGATCATGTAGATGATCGATCCGACGCCCAGATTCGTATTGGGTCCGTACACCATGAACAGGTTCGGGAATTCGGGCACCGTGATCCCGTAGTAGGCGTGCGCGCCCGCGGACCACACCTCGGCCAGCTCGCGCCCGTCGCGGCCGGTGATACGCATCGGCCACAGGAACTCGGTGCCCTTGAACCCGGTTCCGTAGATGATCACATCGACTTCGTGCAGGGTGCCGTCGGCGGTCCGCACACCCTGCGGGGTGATCTCGGTGATATCCGAGGTGGTGACTTCCACATTGGGCCGGGTGAGCGCGGGATAGTAGTCGCTGGAGAACAGGACGCGTTTACAGGCGATCGGATAGTCGGGGGTGAGTGCGGCCCGCAGGTCGGGATCGTCCACGTTCTCCGTCAGGTTCCGGGCGGCGATCCGCGCGACGAGACGGCTGATGATCGGCAGTTCCACCAGACCCAGCGAGGCAATCTCGGCGGCGAGCCACCAGCCGAGCCGCTCCACCAGCAGCATGCCGGGGATCTTGGCGAACAGCTTGTGCTGGACCGGGGAGTAGTCGGTATCGAACTTGGGCAGCACCCAGGCCGCGGTGCGCTGGAACAGGGTCAGCTGCTCGACCACCGGCTGGATCTGTGGAACGTACTGGATGGCGCTCGCACCGGTACCGATACAGGCCACCCGTTTCCCGGTGAGGTCGACCTCGTGATCCCACAGGGCCGAATGGAAGGCGGGGCCGGCGAAACTGCCGACGCCCGGGATGGCGGGCAGTTGCGGGCGCGCCAGCTGGCCGAAGGCGGAGATCAGCACCTGCGCGGTCCGCCGGCCGCCGTCGGCGGTGTGCACCGTCCAGTTCCCGGCCTGCTCGTCGAACTCCGCGCCGGTGACCGCGATGCCGAACTCGATTCGTTCCAGCAGGCCGTGCCGGCGGGTCACGCCGCGCAGATAGTCGTGGATGGCGGCCTGACCGGAGTAACGCTGTGGCCAATCGGGCTTCTGCTCGAAGGAGTAGGAGTACAGCGGGGACGGTACATCGCAGGCCGCGCCGGGGTAGGTGTTCTCCCGCCATACGCCGCCGAGGTCCGCGGCCTTTTCGAGGATGGTGATGTCGTCGAATCCGTGCCGGCGTAGCTCGATCGCCACGCCGATACCACCGAATCCGGCGCCGATGATCAGGATGGACACCGGGCGTCGCGCATTCATACCGACTCCTGTCGCCGCTGTGGTTTTCCTCACTGTAGGACGGTGCCGGGGGTCCGGATCGGCTCTTTCGGCCGAACGGTTTCTGGGCCGACGCCGCGTGCGGGCGCCGCGCGTGGCGCGGGGGTCCGGGCGGGTACGCCTCGATCGCCGCCGGAAAACCGATTGCCCGCCGGCCGCGTGGCCGATAAATTATCGCGGTTTGTCCCTCCCGGCTGTCGAAGGAGATGCAGTGTCATGGAACCGCTGACCGAACGCGAGATCAGAGCGTCGTTCGTCAATTGCTCGAAGGGCGACGCCAAACGGCTGTCCATACCCACCGATCTGGCCGTCCGCCCCTGGGACGACCTGGACTTCCTCGGCTGGTCCGATCCCGGAGCCGCCGGGCGCGCCTATCTCGTGATCCCCGAGGAGCACGGCCCGGCCGGTATCGCACTGCGGTACGAAACGGGCGGACCACGGCGTTCGCAGATGTGCACGATCTGCTCCACCACGCACAGCAACGGCGGTGTGGTGCTGATGACGGCACGGAAGGCGGGCGAGGCCGGTCGGCGCGGCAACTCGACCGGGACCTATATGTGTGACGATCTGGCGTGTTCGCTGTACGCGCGCCGGAAGAAAACGCCCGCGATGGGCCGTGCCTATCGCGACGATTTCGATCCCGAGTTCCGGATCGAGCAGATCCGGGAGAACATCACCGCGTTCCTGACCCGCGTCCGCGGCTGATCACCGCGGTGGATACCGCTCGACGAGAAAGAGGTAGTGGCTATGCGCCGATACTCGAGACCCCGCCCGGGAAGTGTTCCAGGATCCCGCCCCATGAGAGCGGAATCCGGAGCCTTCCGCATCCTCCCCGGCCGAGGCGGCCCGGCCGTGCCGGTCCGCGCCGGTCGGGGAGGATGCGCCCGGGGACATCTTGCCCGGGTCGATGGTTTCGTGCCTTTCGCCGAGGCCACCGAGCAGTCGGGCGATCGCCGCGTGCCCGTCCTGCATCGAGGTCTCTCCGCCCTGTCCCTGCTCCCCGTAACGCAGCGTGATCACGTCGGCGCCGTCACCGGCGGGGCGGCGGTGCACGCTGTACTCCCGATCGGGTCCGGCGGCCCACTGCTCCGCGAGCAAGGCGACCGGGTCGGCGGACGCGAGGCCGGTCGCGATGGCCAGGGGAGTGCTACCTCGCGCGTCTGCGCGGGTCCGCGCCGCGGGCCGGCAGTGACCGTACAATGCCGTAGCGTCCGCCCTGGGCGGCGATCGTCAGCGGAGTGCCCGGGATCTCGGGGTCGGCTCCCGCTGCCAGCAAGAGCTCCACTGTTTCGCGGTGCCCGTTGCGGACCGCCCACAGCAGCGGTGGCGTTCCCGGCCCGGTCTGTTGCGGATGTGGTGGCTCGGGCGTATTCGGATCGGCTCCGGCGGCCAGCAGCGCTCGCACGCGCTCCGTACCCGCCCACGTGGTGACGGTTTAGCCTGGGCGGTATGACCGATCGACGCCGAGGAGTGTTCCGCGTAACCGGACGCCTCCCTCGCGACCTGTGACCGGCCCCGGCGCGGCGGTGACTTCCCGGCCGACACCGGTCGAGGTCGGGCCGTATCTTGCCGAACTGGTCCGGCGGACGCACGCCGTCTACGGCGATCGGCTTCTCAGCGTGTTCGCGGTGGGGTCCCTGGCCCTCGGGGATTACCGGCACGGTCGCAGCGATATCGATATCACGGTGGTCGCGGCCCCCGGCGGGCCCGAGCGGTTGGTCCGCGACCTCGCCGAAGAACTGGCCCACCCCGCGTTCGAATGCCCCGCCCCGGGACTGGAGCTGGTCGTCTACGACGCGGATTTCGCCGCGTCGGGGTCGCCGGAACCCGGCTACCTGCTGAACCTGAACACCGGCCCGCTGCTGCCCGCGGTCGCGAATTTCGATACCGCGGGGGCACCGGCGTTCTGGTACGTGATCGATCGTGCGGTCGCCCACCAGAGTGGGCTGCCGCTGTTCGGGCGGGCGGTGCACGAGGTGCTCGCCGCGCCGCGCCGGCTCGATCTGCTCGCCGCGGTGGCGGCGTCCGTCGACGAGCACGCGTCCGGTACCGGGCACCTCGCCGACAATCGGGTGCTCAACGGCTGCCGGGCCGTGCACTTCTGCCGCACCGGCCGCTGGGTGGCCAAACGGGAAGCCGGTCGGGTCATCGCGGCGGCCGGGGACGGGGTCGGTGCGCTCGTGGGCGAGGCGCTGCGCAGTTTCGAGCGGCCGCGGACACGGGCGGCGGAGCTGCCCGCGGCGCAGGTCGGTGAATTCTCGGCCTGGGTGGGCCGGACGGTGGCCGCGACGGTACGACGCGAGGCCGCCGAGAGGCCCGTGGAACCCTGAGTCCAATATGCCTTGACAGGAATATTCCTCTAGGGAAATATTGTCCGGGTGGTACGCGATGTCTTCGAAGTGCTGGCCGACCCCACCCGGCGGCGGATTCTCGATCTGCTGCGCGACGGTGAGCGCACCGTCGGTGAGTTGGTGGGTGCGCTCGGCGCGGCCCAGCCCAATGTGTCGAAACATCTGCGGATGCTCGACGCGGCGGCACTGGTGCGCGTCCGGGTGGACGGTCCGCGCCGGCACTACGGTCTCGCGCCCGCCCGGCTGCGGGAGATCGATCTGTGGCTGGCGCCGTTCCGGGAGATCTGGGCCGATCGTCTCGACGAGTTCGAGCGATATCTGGACACGGTGCCCGACGACGAAGGACCCCACGAACCCGAGGAGTGATATGACCGACGTGACCCGGCGTCTCGGTGAAGTCCTGCGCGACGGCGATCGCGTGGGCACCCGCTACGAACGCGTCCTGGCGCATCCACCGGAGAAGGTCTGGCGGGCGCTCACCGAATCCGAACACCTGCGGCACTGGTTCCCCGCGGACATCATCGGTGAGCGCTGCCCGGGTGCGGAGGTGCGATTCCGCTTCTGGCCGGAGGCGGTCGAGCGGGCGAGCGAAGAACTGACCGAAGCGGGAATCGCCCAGGAGGACCCGGTACTGCCGGGTCGGATCCTGACCTGGGAACCGCCACGTCTCTTCGAATTCCTCTGGGACGACGAGCATCTGCTGTTCGAGATCGTGCCGGATGGTGCCGGAACCCGGCTGCTGTGCACGGTCTGGTTCGGTACCCCGGGGCCGCACGGGATACCGGGGACCGCCGCCGGATACCACGTCTGCCTGGACGCGCTGGTGGATTCGCTCGATACCGGCTCGGGTGGTGAGCCGGATCGGGCGCTGATCCTCGCGCTCGAGCGCCGATACGCCGAGATCATCGGCTGAATCGGCGGCGGCCGCGCAGTATTCGGCGGCGGGACGTCAGATCCGCAGCATGGTGCGGCCGAGCGCGGAGCGGTTCTCGATGGCGGCGTGGGCCGCGGCGGCGTCGGCGAGCGGGAAGGTCTGTCCGATGACGACCTCGAGCTGCTCGGTGGCGAGCAGTTCGAGGATCCGGGTGGCGTAGCGGGCCCGGCTGTCGTTGCCGGTGTTCAGGTCGTACAGGCTGAGTACCTCCACCCCTCGCTCGCGGGCGCTGTCGGCTCCCGCGGCGGCGAATTCACCGGCCGCGGCTCCGTACCCGATGAAGAGACCGCCGTCGGCCACGATCCGCAGCGCGGCATCGCCCGGGTCGCCGCCCGCGCCGTCGAACACCACATCGGGTCCCTGGCCGCCGGTCGCGGCCAGGATTCGGTCCGTCCAGCCGGTCTCGGAGTAATCGATCGCGGTCTCGGCCCCCAGGCGCCGGGTGAGCGCGAGTTTCGTTTCCCCGCGGGCGGCGGCGATCACCCGAGCTCCCGCCCGGTGGACCAGCTGGGTGAGCAGGGTGCCGAGACCACCGGCCGCGGCCGTGATCAGCACCCGCTGCCCGGGCCGGACACCGGCGCGTTCGAAGGCCGCGAGCGCGGTATGGCCGTCGTGGACCACCGCCGTCGCCCGGTCGATGCCCACACCGTCCGGTATCCGGTTCAGTTGCCCGGCGCCGGCGAGCGTGTATTCGGCGTAGCCGCCGATGGGCAGACCGCCACCGACACCGCTGGCCACGGTCCGTGCGGTCACCCGGGTACCGAGCAGTGCGGGGTCGACGCCCGATCCCACGGCCGTGACGACCCCGCCGACAGCGCCGCCGGGTACGTAAGGCGGTTGTACGGCGAAGTAGTCGGTGCCCCATCCCGACCGCAGCCGGGTATCGAGGAACATCACATCCGCCGCGGCGACGCGTATCAGGACCTGGCCGGTGTCCGGTTCGGGGACCGGAAGCTCCCGCAGCTCGAGGACACCGGGTCCGCCGAATTCTTTTGCCTGTACTGCCTGCACGATGTCACTCCTCGGGTTCGACAACCGGTGAACTCGATCAGTCTGAAACCTTCACATAGGTTCAGGTCAAGGCGGAGCGGCGGAGCCGGGTGCGCGCGGCCGGGAACGACGAAACCGGGACACCCACGTCCGGCTGCCCGGTCCGGCGCCCTCGGAGAGGCAGGATCGGGGTATGCGAGTACTGCTGACCGGCGCGGCCGGATTCATCGGTTCCCATATCCACGCGGCGTTGCGGGCCCGCGGCCACGACGTGGTGGCGGTCGACCTGATGCTGCCCGCGGCGCACGGACCCGGGGCGCGGCCGCCGGAGGGGGTGCGGCGGGTGGATGTCCGCGATCCCGCCGGACTCGACGTGCTGCTATCCGGCGTCGACGTGGTGTGTCATCAGGCCGCCGTGGTGGGCGCCGGTGTCGATGCCCAGGACGCGCCCGCCTATGCCGGACACAACGATTACGGCACCGCGGTACTGCTGGCCGCGATGGACCGCGCCGGATGCGGCCGGCTCGTCCTGGCTTCCTCGATGGTGGTGTACGGCGAGGGGCTCTACCGAGGGCCGGACGGGATCGTCGAAGTGGCCGTGCGCCGGCCCGAAGACCTCGCGGCCGGCCGGTTCGAACACCGGCGGCACGGCGTAGCACTCACCTGGGCTCCGGTTCCCGAGGACACGCCGGCGCGGCCCCGGAGTCTGTACGCGGCGAGCAAGGTGGCGCAAGAGCACTACGCGACCGCCTGGGCCGCGGCCACCGGCGGGACGGTCACCGCACTGCGCTACCACAATGCCTACGGACCCGGAATGCCCAGGGACACGCCGTATTCCGGGGTCGCGGCGATATTCCGGTCGGCCCTGGCGGCGGGAAGGGCGCCGCAGGTATTCGAAGACGGCCGGCAGATGCGGGATTTCGTGCACGTCACCGATATCGCCACGGCGAATGTGGCCGCCGTCGAGGCCGCGCTGCCCGGGGTTCAACCGTTGAACATCTGTTCGGGCCATCCGATCACCATCGGTGACGTCGCGCGGATCCTGGCCGCCGCCCACGGCGGGCCGGAACCCGTCGTCACCGGTGCGGTGCGGTCGGGAGATGTGCGCCATATCGTCGCCGACCCCGCGCGCGCCCGGCAGCTGCTCGGCTTCACCGCGCGTATCGACCCGGCCGCCGGGCTGGCGGAATTCGCCTCCGCTCCACTCCGGCCGACCGCGGCGGGCGCCGCGATCGGCTGACAAGGATCCGACAGTATTCGTGTGGCGTCGCGATGAGTTCTGCCCGCCGGTGCAGTCTGATCTCCATGGGCAAACTCATCTATGGGTTCACCGTCTCGGTGGACGGGTACATCGCCGACGCGCAAGGCAATCTCGACTGGTCCGCTCCGAGCGATGAACTCCTCTGGTACTGGAACGACTTCGAGCGGGAGACCGCCCTGTCGTTCTACGGGCGGCGGCTCTACGAACTGATGTCCGCGTACTGGCCGACCGCCGACAAGGCTCCGGACGCCACCCCGCGGACCGTCGACTTCGCCCGCATCTGGCGCGATATGCCCAAGGTCGTGTTCTCCCGCACCCTGGAGTCGGTCGACTGGAACTCCCGCCTGGAACGCGGTGACCCGGTCGAGGTGGTGACGAAGCTGAAAGCCGAAACCGCCGGCCGGCTGGAGGTGGCCGGCGCGACGCTGGCCGCACCGATCGTGCGGGCCGGACTGGTGGACGAGTACCGGATCGTGATCGCTCCCACCGCCGTGGGCGGCGGCACCCCGTTCTTCCCGACACTGCCGTCACGGATACCGCTGCGACTGTCGGAGAACCGCACTTTTCCGTGCGGCACGGTCCTGCTGCGCTACGAGGCGAAACACGACTGACACAGCCAGGCGCGCGACGGACGCACTACGCGCATCGGGAGTGGCCTCGCCGGCCCATTCGGCAGTGCCCCGTGTCGGCTGGGAGAATCGAAAGTACCGATGAGTTCGACCGGCCCGGCTCGTCTACTCATCGAGCGCACCACCCGGGCATCTATGTAATGCCGTGCCCGGGGCCGAGGGTGCATCCCGCTGCCGAAGAGAGAACCTCGAATGGCCACACTCATCCCCGCGATGCTCCGGTTCGAGCCGCTCATCGGCAGGTGGAAGACCTCCGGTGTCGTCCTCGACGAGCAAGGCCGGCAGACGGTGAATATCGAGGGCACAGACGAATACGAGTGGATGACCGGAGGCCGATGGGTGCTGCACCGCGTCGACGTAATGATGGGTGGCGAGCGAACCCCGGTTGGCGCGCTATGGGCAACTTGTTACGGTTTTGTCGTGCTGGGTAACAACTCTCGCCTCGAACTCAGGATCAACCGTCTCGAGCGAAAACTCGATCTGATCATGCAGCATCTGAAGATCGAGGATCCCGAAGCCCTCGACTTCACCGAAATCGATGATCTGCTGCGCATGAACAAGAAGATCGAGGCGGTCAAGCGTTTCCGCGAACTGGACCCCGCCGCCGGTTTGAAGGAAGCCGCCGACGCTGTGGAGGCCCGAGCGGAAACCCTCTGACCGGAGAACCTGCGCCGCTACTTCAAACCCTCGCCCGAAACGATGCGGGACGAGTATTGAGACATCTATCCCGTTGCCGGCGCGGCGTTCTTATGCCCTGTGCTGATGGAGTTGGTCCGCTTCCGGCGCTGTGACCTGGGAGGGGACGTCCTCGATGGCAGAACGAGCGGATGACTTCACCGGCATAGGTGGTCCGGTCGGCTTTCCATTGTGCGAAGCGGCATTTTATGCCCTTCCCGGCGGACCAATAGCGTCGAATTCATGGAATGGAATCTTCGGTCGGCAGAAGAAATGTTGGCGGCATTGCGGGCCGGTGCGGTGACCTCGGCGGAACTGACCGCCGAGGCGATCGCTCGTATCGAGCGGGACGATCTGGTGATCAACGCGATCTGTGTACCGGATTTCGACCGGGCGCGGACCGCCGCGCGCGATGCCGACCGGGCGCGCGCCCGCGGCGAGGATAGGCCGCTGCTCGGTATTCCGGTGACGGTCAAGGAGTCGTACAACATGGCCGGGCTGCCCACCACCTGGGGCATGCCGCAGCACGCGAACTATGTGCCGGACGAGGACGCGGTACAGGTGTCACGGCTGAAGGCCGCCGGCGCGGTAGTGCTCGGTAAGACCAATGTGCCGCTGATTCTGCGAGATATCCAGACCTTCAACGAGATCTACGGCACCACCAGCAATCCGTGGGATCACGGCCGCACGCCGGGTGGGTCGTCCGGAGGTTCGGCGGCGGCCCTGGCGTCCGGATTCGGCGCGCTGTCCATCGGCTCCGACCTCGCCGGTTCGCTGCGCACCCCGGCGCATTTCTGCGGCATCTACGCACACAAGCCGACACTCGGGCTGGCGCCGACCCGCGGCATGGTCGCGCCGCCCGCACCGGCCCTGCCGATCGACCTCGACCTCGCCGTCGTCGGCCCGATGGCGCGCACCGCCCGCGACCTCACGCTGCTGCTCGATGTGATGGCCGGACCGGACCCGCTGACCCACGGCGTCGCTTACGACGTCGCACTGCCGCCCGCGCGCCACGAGCGGCTCGCCGACTTCCGTGTCCTGATCGTCGAGGACCATCCGCTCATTCCGACCGGATCGGCGGTGCGGGCGGGCGTGAACCGGGTCGCCGAGGCGCTCGTCGACGAAGGCGCCCGTGTCGAACGCCGCAGTCCGCTGCTGCCCGACCCGACCGAGGCGGCGACGCTCTACATGTCGCTGATGCTGTCGAACGCCGCCGCAAGTCTTCCCGTCGACGTGTACGAACAGCTGCGGACCCACGCCGCCGCCCTCGGCGCGGATCACCGGAGTCTCGATGCGGCGCGGCTGCGCGGCATGGTGCTCGGCCACCGCGAGTGGGTCGAGGCGAACAACCGTCGCGAACTCCACCGCCACGGCTGGCGGCAGCTCTTCACCGAGTTCGATGCCGTGGTGTGCCCCATCACGCCGACTCCTGCCTTCCCCCACGACCACAACGGAGGTCTGGAGGACCGGCGCATCGACATCGACGGCGTCGAGTACCCGTATTTCGACCAGCTCGTCTGGGCCGGTGTGGCCACCATGCCCGGCCTGCCCGCCACCGCCATACCCGTGGGCCGGTCCCCCGAGGGGCTGCCGGTGGGAGTGCAGCTCATCGGTCCGATGCTCGAGGACCGCACCCCGCTGCGGCTGGCCGAACTGCTCGAGCAGAAGATCGGCGGCTTCCGGGCACCGGAGTAGGCCCGTCCTACCGGGGAGATCGGTTCTTCGTGGCCCCGGCGGCCTGCCCGGCACGGCTAATGAGCGGCGGTCCGCCGGAGTTTGGCATTGACGAACTCGCCCATTCCCCAGCGTCCCAGTTCACGACCGTATCCGGAACGATTCACCCCGCCGAACGGCAGACCGGGCAGTGTCGTCCCGTGTTCGTTGATGTAGGCCATCCCGACATCGAGCCGATCGGCGACCTCTGCGGCCCGTGCGGTATCGGTGCTCCACACCGACCCGCTCAGCCCGAATTCGACATCGTTGGCCAAGCGCACCGCTTCGTCGGCCGAGGACACGCGGTAGACCATCGCGGCCGGGCCGAAGATCTCCTCCGAGTACGCGTCCATCTCCGGGGTGATACCGGTGAGAACGGCGGGCGCGAGGAACGCCCCGTCGCCCTCCAACGGTTTACCGCCGGTGTGCAGGGTCGCCCCCTGCCGCACGGCGGTGCTGATCTGGTCGGCGACGGTATCGCGCGCGGTGACCGAGGACAACGGCCCCACCTCGGTCTCCGGGTCCGACGGATCGCCGACGACCGCGCGCTCGAACTCGGCCACCAGCCCTTGGACGAAGTCGTCGTAGAGGTCGTCCAGGACGATGAAGCGTTTCGGTGAATTGCACGCCTGACCGGCATTGGACAGGCGCGCCCGGGCGGCGACGCGCACGGTTTCCGCCATATCGTCGGTGTCGAGCAGGATGAACGGGTCGGAACCGCCGAGTTCGAGCACCGACTTCTTCAGATTCTTCGCCGCCTCGGTCGCGACCGCGGCGCCCGCCCGTTCGCTACCGGTCAGCGACACCCCGCGGATCGCCGGATGCGCCAGGAGTTCGGCGATCTGACCGGAACTCGCGTACACGTTGATATACGCGTTCTCGGGGACGGACGCCTCGTGCAGCACATCGGCCATGAGTTTCGATGAGGCCGCGCAGATCGAGGCGTGCTTCAGGATGATCGAATTACCCAGCAGCAGGTTCGGCGCGGCGAAGCGCGCCACCTGGTAGTAGGGATAGTTCCACGGCATCACGCCCACGAGCGGCCCGATCGGCAAGGTCTGGACCACCGATTCCGCGGCGCCCTGGGGGTCGAGCCGCTCGGTGGTCAGCAGATCGGGGCCGTGCTCGGCGTACCAGCGGTAGATATCGGCGGCGAGTTGTACTTCCTCGGCCGCCTCCTGCGCCGGTTTACCCATTTCCTTCGTAATGACCGCGGCCAGCTCGGTCGCGCGTTCCTCGTACAGATCCGCGGTGCGCGCCAGCGCCCGGGCACGTTCGGCCACCGGGGTGCGGCGCCATTCCTCGAATCCCTCGGCCGCACGTTCGGCGACAACGGAAATCTGGTCGCCGGGCAGTCCGGTGAATTCTTGTTCGGTAGTACCTGTGGTCGGGTTCGTCGTCACATAAGTACTCATGTCACGATGCTACGGATCTGCGCGTGAGCGACAGGTGGGTCGATTCCGTTATGTCGATTCGATTCGTGACCTGCGTTGTCGACGCCGTGCGCAAGGTCGGCGGCTACGGGTCGTGGCGCAGCCGTTCCCCGGATCTGCGCGAAGCCCTGCGCCGGGACCTCGCCGACGCGGGCGCCCGACCGGGTGCGTGAGCAGATCGCCGAACACATCGGCACCGACCTGTCCGAGCTGATCCCGGGCTCCGCCGAAACCGCCCGGCTCGAGGAGCTACTGCTCGCCGAGGGCTGGCGGAGTCAGTACCTCGAGGCCGGGCTGGGTCCCGACGCCGAGATCTTCACCGAATCCGCGCCGATGGCCGGTGTCGGGACCGCCACCGATATCGGGGTCCATCCGCGTTCCACCTGGAACAACCCGGAACCCGAAGTGGTGCTGCTGATCTCATCCACCAGCTCATGGGCCGTCACCACCAGTATCCCGACGGTGTGGTCCTCTTTCTCGGCACCATGTTCGCCCCGGTCCGGGACCGGGCCGAGCGGGACTCGGATTCACCCATCACCTGGACGATCTGGTCGCCATCAGCACCCCGGCCCTGGGCAGTCTGATCAACCGGGTCCGCACCAGCGACGACTGCGAACCGTGGCAGTTCGGCACCGCCGACCTGTTCCGCAGCCTGGCTGCCCGGGGACTGCTGTAGTACGGCGGGATGTCGCCGCCGGGTGTGGTATCGGCGGCGCCGGCGCCGACGGACCTAGTCGAACGGTGACCCGTCGGCCGCGCAGTGGGTGTCCTCGGGCGGGAGGTCGCCGGTGAACAGATACTCCCGTTTGACCAGTTCGGTACAGGTACTGGGCACATACATACTGCTGTGGCCCACCCCCTCGGTGACCACGACCTCGGCGCGGGCCAGTTCTCCGGCGCCGTCGTAGGCGCCGGCCAGCGGCGTGGCCGGGTCGAACCTGTTGTTGAGCACCAGGATCGGCGCGGCGGTGTGCCGGTTCCACGGCCCGGTGTACCGGTCGGCGGCGTGACCGTGCCAGAACGCGCAGGTGATACTGCTGAACACCGCGACCCGGCCGAAGTACGGTACCCGCTGGTCCTCCGATATCGCGGCGCGACTGTAGATGCCGGTATCGGTCGGTACGGTGCTGTCGGTGCACTGGATCGCGTGGTAGGCCTCGGTGCGGTTGCCCATGGACGCGGCACTGGCCGGCAGCAGGCCCGGGAGGGCGGTGCCCGCGTCGAACAATCGCTGCAGCAGTGTGGCGAGGTCGGGGAACGTGGACGGCTGCGACAGGCCGGCGGCCGCGTTGACGATTGTCGAATACGTCCACGCGTGGCCGTCCAGCTCGATGGGAGCGAGCCGGGCCCGCTCGATGAGTGCGATCCACTTCAGTTTCGGATCGCCCGCCGAGAACGCGCAGCGCGGACCCGCCTCCGAACACTGGCGCAGGAAAGCGTCGAAGGTGGCGGAGATGGCGTCGGCCACCTTCTGCCGGGTGTCCAGCGGGACCTCGGCGCCCTGCCCGTCGTGGCCGTTGACATTGCCCTCGAAGTCCATCGATCCGTCGAACACCATGGCCCGGACCCGGCCGGGGAACATATTCGCGTACACGGCGCCGACCTGAGTGCCGTAGGAGATGCCGTGATAGGTGAGCAGCGGGTCGCCGACCGCGCGGCGCAACAGATCGAGGTCGCGTGCGGTGTCGGCGGTGGACGCGTGGTTCAGGATCGGCCCCGCCTGCTGCGCGCAGCGCTCGGCGAACCGGGCGGACCAGTCGTAGAACGGCGGCTCCTCGGCCGGGGTGGCCGGCATCGCCGGCATGGCGGCGAGGAAGGCCGTCTGTTCGTCCTCCGTCGGAAAACACCGCACCGGGGCGCTCCGCGACACCGCGCGGCTATCCCACGAGACCACGTCGAATCGGGCCCGTAGGTCCTCGGAGAAAAGCCACGGCCACCGGCCTCGTTCACGCAGCCGGTCGACCCCGGACGCGCCGGGACCGCCGAAGTGCACGAACAGGGTGCCGATGCGCCGGCCCGGATCGGTGGCGGGCAGTTTGATGACCGCCAAGTCGATCCGGTCGTCCCGCGGCCGGTTGTAGTCCAGCGGCACCTGGGCCGTCGCGCACTGGAACCCGTCCTGGCAGTCGGACCAGTGCAGCGACGGGGTGTCCGCCGATTCGGCGGCGCGGTCGAGGTAGGGGTCGATACCGTCCTCGGCCACGGCCGGCGCCGGCGCACCGAGGACCCCGGCGCCGACCGCGAGCGCCAGTACGGCGCGCCGGACCCGGTGCACTGTGTCGGCTCCGAAACGCAAATCCAATCCAGGGCCCTTCTCGGTATGGCGTCACGAACCGAACGATCCTGTCACACCGGCGAATTCCGCGCCGGACGGTGTGCTGTGGCGGCCGGGTGCGTCGGCTCGCGAGCCGTTGACCGGCAGGACGTCGCCGGCCCGCTAGCCCGCTGCGTCACCGTGATCGCCGGACCGGGCGGCCTCGTCGCGCCGTCCGGCGATCCCGTGGAGCAGCAGATCTTCCAGCGACGCGGCGAAACCGTCCAGATCGTCGATATCGCGGATACACATGGCGAACAGGGCCGCGCCCGCGATGGTGTCCAGCAGGGTGTCCGCATCCGCCGTGGGTCCGGCGGCGGTGCGGCCCGCTGCCAGATAGTCCGACAGTTCCTGCCGGGTGGGCGTATCCAGCCGGGCCGAGTGTTTTTCGTACAGGCTCGGATCCGCGCGCATATCGGACATGAGCCCGGGCATGGCCGCGCGGGCTTCGGCCGAGCCGAACAACTGGATCGTCCCGCGGATGACCTTGCGTACCTCGGTGACCAGATCGGGGGCGACCTCCGCCGTGCCGACATCCGGGAAGACGGCCTTGGCGATCAGGTGCGCCTTGGAGGGCCAGCGCCGGTAGATCGCCGGCCGGCTGACGCCCGCCCGGGTGGCGATCGCGTCGATGGAGGTCGCGGTGTAACCCCGCTCGACCAACAGATCGCGGGCGGCCTCGAGTACCGCCCGGTCCACGGCGGGGTCGCGGTGCGGGCCCAGACGATGGCGTGCGGTCACAGAATCGGTCCTTGTTCACGGGAGCGGGAGTCGTTACAGTCTGTCACAACAAAGTCGTTACACGGTGTAACCGCTGTGTACTGGGAGGAGCAGGCGTGTCCGCTGACCCCGCCACCGCCACCGCCGATCGGGCCTATCGGCCGGTGCCCCTGCTACCGGACAGAGTCGTCGTGATCTCCGGCGTCGGTCCGGGCCTCGGCACCGCGCTCGCCGTGGAGGCCGCCGCCATGGGCGCCCACCTCGTCCTGGTGAGCCGAACCGAGCGCAAGCTCGAGCGGCTGGCCGAGAAGATCCGGGCGGACGGTACTACGGTGCTGCCGGTCCCGGCCGATATCACCGACGAGGAACAGCGGGCCGGTCTGGCCGAGCGGGTCCAGGCCGAATTCGGCCGGGTCGACTGCCTGATCAACAATGCCTTCGCTATACCGCCCATGGACCCGATCACCGGGATCGATCTCGCCGCGCTGCGCGCCGCCAACGAGACGAACGTCTTCGCGCCGTTGCGTCTGTCGGCGCTGTTCGCGGACGGGCTCGCGGCGACCCGGGGCTCGATCATCATGCTCAACTCGTGCGTGTCCTACAGTTCGCAACCCGAGTACTCCGGGTACAAACTGTCGAAAGGCGCACTGGCACACCTCGCCTCGTCGCTCGCGACGGAACTGGGTCCGCGCGGTATCCGGGTAAACAGCGTCGCGCCCTCGTACGTGTACGAGGACATCAACAAGGCGTACTTCGACTGGCTGGCCACCCAGGCCGGAGTGACCCACGACGATATCTACCGCGAGAAGGCCGCGCCCACGGACCTGTTGCGTCTCGCCGGACCGGAAGAAGTCGCCCGCGCGGCACTCTTCCTCGCCAGCGATCTGGCCAGCGCGGTCACCGGGCAGATGCTGACCGTGGACTGCGGCGAATTCCATCGTTGACCGGGTGAGGAGCAACCGTGACCGAGGACAACAAGCGGATCGTGCTGTGGGGGACCGGCACCGTCGGATCGATGGTGCCGGCCGAGATCCTGCGCCACCCGCGATTCGAGCTGGCCGGGGTCGGCGTGAGCAACCCGGCGAAGGTCGGCCGCGACGCCGGTGACCTGTGCGGTGCCCCGGACACCGGGACGGTAGCGACGGATTCGATCGACGAATTGATCGCCCTGCGACCCGACGCGGTGGTGCACTACGGCCCCACCGCCCAGTTCGCCGACGAGAACATCCGGGTGATCGAAGCATTCCTGCGCGCCGGAATAGATGTGTGTTCCACCGCCATGACGCCCTGGGTCTGGCCGGCGCTGGACAAGACGCCCCGCGCCTGGCGGGACCCGATCACCGAGGCCTGCCTGGCGGGCGGGGCCTCCTGTTTCACCACGGGTATCGATCCGGGGTTCGCCAACGACCTGTTCCCGATGACCCTGATGGGCCTGTGCGGGGAGGGATACAGCTGGACAGCATCACCACGACGTGGGACAAGTGGGTCACCCCCGTGGACCGCCTGTCGGCGAAGGGCACCGTCCGGGCGGGCACGGTCGCGGCCATCCGGTTCACCGTCGACGGTATCCACCGTGGCCGCGAGGTGATCACCCTCGAACACGTCAACCGGACCGGTCACGATGCCGCGCCGGACTGGCCGTCGGGCACCCGCGACGACGTCTATCGCGTGGATATCGTCGGCAGTCCGTCGATTTCGCAGGAGACCTCGTTCCGTTTCACCGACGGTTCGGGCCGCACCCCGGCGATCGCGGGCTGCCTGGCCACCGGTATGCGCGCCCTCAACGCCGTCCCGGCCGTCAACGAACTGCCGCCCGGCTGGGTCACGCCCCTCGATCTACCGCTGATCGCGGGGGGCGGGCACGATTCGCTGAGCCGGACGGGTTCGCCGACCGGGCCCGGACACACGCGGCCGTCCGTGCCGCGCGGTCCGCACAGCGGCTGTACGAGATCACCGCCTCCCGCCGGACGGCTCAGGTGAGTAGTCCGGCGACGGCCTCCGGGGCCTCACGCATCGCATTGTGGCCGGTCGGGAGGTCGTGCACCTGCCAGTCCGGATCGGTTCGGAGCCGGGTGCGGAGGCCGGTGAAGGGCGTGCGGTCTTCCCATCCGGAGCAGTAGACGAATTAGCGGCGGCGCACCTGGTCGACGGCACCGGTGAGCCGGACCTTCTGCACGAACGAGGCCAGGGGATGGGGGCGGCGGCGCGGATCACCCCAGGCCGGCGGAAGCACGGCGTAGCCGGTGCCCGCCGCTGGAGAGTGTCCTCAAAGCCACAAGAGCAGGGTGGCCAGGTCGACCACACATCAAATCAAACCCGCACCTCGAACCCGCAAGCTTTGAGGACACTCTCTAGCACGTGTTCTACTTCACCCGACCGATCAGCAGAAAGGCCGATTATGCGGTTCACCTACGCCGAGACCATGACCGACCCGTCCTATTACATCCCCTTGGCGCAGGCCGCCGAGGCGGCCGGGTACACGTCGATGGTGCTGGCCGACAGCATCGCCTATCCGCGCGATTCCGATGCCACCTACCCCTACACCCCGGACGGCAGCCGGGATTTCCTGGAGGACAAGCCCTTCGTCGAAACCTTCGTGCTGGCCGCCGCCCTGGCCGCGGCCACCACCACCCTGCGGTTCACCCCGTTCGTCCTGAAGCTGCCGATCCGCCCGCCGGTCCTGGTGGCCAAGCAGGCGGCGTCGGTGGCGGCGCTGAGTGGCAACCGGCTCGGGCTGGGTGTCGGGATCAGCCCGTGGCCCGATGATTTCGAGATCTTCGATGTGCCGTTCGACAAGCGCGGTAAGCGCATGGACGAATGCCTCGAGATCGTCCGCGGGCTCACCGCCGGCGGCTATTTCGAATTCCACGGCGAGTTCTACGACCTGCCGCCGATCAAGATCGCGCCGGTGCCCACCGAACCGATTCCGTTGCTCATCGGCGGGCACAGCCGCCCCGCGCTGCGCCGTGCGGCCCGGCTCGGTGACGGCTGGATGCACGCCGGCGGTGATCCGGCGGAACTGGACCGGCTACTCGCCGAACTCGACGCGTTGCGCGCGGAATACGGAACGCGCGACGATTTCGAGGTGCACGTCATCTCGCTGGACGGTTTCACCGTGGACGGCGTGAAGCGTCTGGAGGACAAGGGCGTCACCGATGTGATCGTCGGCTTCCGCAACCCCTACACCCGTGAGCAGGACACCGAGAGCCTGGACACCAAGATCGCGAACCTGTCCCGGTTCGCCGAGCAAGTTATCGCCCGCACCACCTGAACGGGTCGGCGTCCAGGCCGCGTGGGGCGATCCGATCGTCCGCCGTGGCCCGGCAGGTGCCGTGCCGAATCGTCGCTCGCTCGGTCGCTCGGTCGCTCGGTCGCTCGGTCGCTCGCCGCTCGACCGCTCGGCGGGGTCGGCCGTCGCCGGACACCTGTTCGTGCTCTCCGGCCGAACCTCAGGGGCACACCGCCCCCTTCGATCCCGCCGCGGGCTCGCCCCCACGGCGCACAACTGTTCAGCAGATACGGGGGCGAGCCGTCCGGGCCCGGTTCACGACGCGAGCCCGGAATCCCGGATGGCCTCGGCCAGCGGCTCCAGCACCGCCGGATCGTGCGGCGGCGGCAGGTAGACGATCGCGAGATCCAGCCCTTCGGCACCCAGCGCGGCCGCCCACTCGATCAGCTCTCCGTAGCCGAGACCGGGGTCGAGCCGTCGCTGCGCCGAGAGCAGGGTCTCCTTCGGATCGCGGCCGATATCGGCGCAGTGCGCCGCCAGGACATCGCGTTTGCGCGCGAATTCCTCGGGGGTGCCGTTGACGAAATTCCAGTGCTGGGCGTAGCGGGCGGTGATCCGGAGCGTGCGCTTCTCACCGTTGCCGCCGATGCAGATCGGCGGATGCGGCCGCTGCGGCCCCTTGGGTTCGTTGCGGGCGCCGGTCAGTTGGTAGAACTTGCCGTCGAAATCGGTGGTCTCCCGGCTCAGCAGCCCGACGAGTACCTGGCAGGCCTCCTCGAACCGGTCCATGCGCTCGGTGATCGTGCCGAGCGGGATGCCGTAGGCGCCGGACTCCTCCTCGTTCCAGCCGGCGCCGATCCCGAGTTCCAGGCGACCGCCGGAGATGATGTCGAGCGAGGCGGCCATATTGGCCAGCACCGCCGGATGCCGGTAGTGCACCCCGGTCACCATGGTGCCGAGCCGCAGGCGTTCGGTGGCCTGGGCCAGTGCGGTCAGCGTGGTCCAGCCCTCCAGGCACGGCCCGGTGGGGTCGGAGAAGATCGGATAGAAGTGGTCGAAGGTCCATCCGGATTCGTAGATCTCGATATCGTCGGCGGCCCGCCAGACGGCCAGCATATCGGCCCAGGTGGTGTCCTGCGGTGAGGTCTTGAACGCGAATCGCATGCTCACAGGCTAGAAGTTGGAGTGCACTCCAGGTCAAGCCGAATCGCGGTACTCCACCCGGACCGCGGTCGCCCCGTCGAAGGCGACCGCGGCAGCAAAACACTGTGGCGAGCAGGCCGATCCGACCGGTCGGGCAATGGAGGCCGGATCAGTGGACGGCCGGGACCCGTTCCTCGGCGGGCTCACCGGAGGCGCCGTCGAGCCGTTCGGTGAGCTTCTCGCCCTCGATATCGAAGGCGGGTACGAGCGGCGCCGGCCACTTCGGCATCCACCAGATCCGCTCGCCCACGATCAACATGCACGCGGGCACGATGAGCATGCGCACCAGGAAGGCATCGGCCAGCACGCCGACCGCGAGCGCGAAACCGATGGTCTCGAGGATGACATCGTCGGTGAGCGCGAACCCGGCGAAGACGCCGACCACCATGCAGACTTCCGAGCGGGACGCGACGAACACCTACGACGCCGAGAGCTGGGCCGGGCGGCGGGCCGATGCCCGGCAGAACCACGAACGCGTGCTGACCGCGGCGATCGAAATGTTCACCGAGTACGGCATCGGGGCCACCATCACGCAGGTGGCCGCACGCGCCGGCGTGGGCAAGGCGACCGTCTACCGCAGTTACCCGACCAAGTCTGATCTGGTGCGCGCGCTGGCGCGGATGCACCTCGACTGGTTCCGGTCGCGGCGAGTGTGACCGCATGGGTCCAGGGCCGGGTAATCGACGGGTGGCGCGGGGGCACCGACGAACTGACCGTCGCCTCGGCGGCGTTTCCCGAATCGGAAACGATCGCCGAGATCTACGCCCAGATGCTGCGGATCAACGGATTCGACGTCGAAACGAAGCTGGGTCTCGGTGGCCGTGACGCGGTCCTGCCGGCGTTGGCGCAGTGCTCGGTCCGTGTGGCGCCGGACTTCACCGGCAACTTGCTGCAACATCTGGATCCGACGGTGACCGCGGGATCACAGGAACAGATCGACGCCGCCCTGCCCGCCGCGCTCGGCGACCGGCTGGTGGTCGCTACCCCTGCAGCAGCGCAGGACCGCGACGCCCTCGTCGTCACGCGAGCCACCGCACAGAAATGGAAGGTGAAGACCATCGCGGACCTGGTCGCGCATGCCGGAAAGATCAGGTTCGCCGCGCCGCCGGAGTTCGGGAACCGGCCGGGTGGGTTGCCGAAACTGTCCGCAACCTACGGGCTGAATCTCGCGCCCGAGGCGTTCGTCCCGGTCACCTACGACGGCACCGGCGAAGCCGCAGTCCAGATGCTCACCAGCGGGCAGGTCACGGTCACGACGCTGTCGTCGAGTTCGGCGCTGATCAAACAACACGACCTGGTCGTGCTCGACGACCCACGCAACACCTTCGCCGCCCAGCATGTGATCCCGGTGTTCAACACCCGCAAACACTCCGACGACGCGGCACGCGTGCTCGACGCGGCCTCCGAAAAGCTCACCACCGCCGACCTGCAAATCCTGAACCACTTGGTCACCGGGCCCGAGAACAAGACCCCGGCCGAAGCCGCCGAGTCCTGGATCTCGGCAAAGGGACTGACCGAAGCCATCGACTAGCTTAAAACTCAAGCTAGTGTTCCGCGCCTGGAATTCGTTGTAAATATGAGGCGAGTCGTTCGAGGATCTCATCAGAGGTCTTGGTCCACACGAACGGTGTGGGGTTCT